>NZ_JBQHVP010000017.1:0-82591 GCF_052064435.1 Blautia sp. HCP3S3_B11 | reverse complement strand
CACAGCAGTTGAAGGAAGCAAAAAATTCACAGGAAGCCAGACAGTAACTTTCCAGATTAAAGACTATGACCGTGCAGACCTTGCTGACGCTGTTATCGAAGGATTAAAAGACGAGACAGTAACAGGCGAGCAGATCAAACCTGAGATCAAGGTTATCGTTGGAAACAAAGTACTTGCAGAGGGAACAGATTATACAGTATCCTACGGTGAGAATACAGAAGCAGGTGAAGGTACTGTTACTATCACAGCTGTAGAAGGAAGCAAAGAATATACAGGAAGCAAGACTGCAAGCTTCAACATCGTAGCTGCTAAACCGGAAGTTGGAACAGCAGTCATCACAAACGTACTTGTAAAGGGAAATACTGCAACACCAGTACTTTCCGGAGACGTAGACGGAGCAGTTGGATATGACTACGTAATCGCTACAGAAGAAGATTATGAAAACGGCCGTGTAGATGTCAGCAGGAATGTACTGAAAACAAATACAAACTTCTACTATGTACAGGAAGGTACATACTATGCATACTGCCATGCTTGGAAACGTGATGAGAATGGTAAGAAAGTATTCGGTGAATGGTCTAATATTTACAAATTTACTGTAAATGCAATCACACCGGCTACACCACAGATCACAAGCGTAACAGCAAAAGGAAATACAGTAACCGTTAAATATACAAAATCTAAAGATGCAACAGGATATGATGTTGTACTTGGATCTTCTGTTAAGAAAGTAAACGGAGAAAAACGTCCGGTAGACTTCGGCGAACTGGTTGAGAAGAATGTAAAAGGAAACACAGTGACCGTAACATTCAAGAATGTACCGGCAGGAACATACTATGCAGGACTTCACTCCTTCAACAGAACATCCGAAGACGGAAAGAAAGTATTCAGCAAATGGTCCAATACACAGAAAGTAACTGTCAAATAATCCATTTGGGTAAATAAATACAGATTCCTAAAAAGAGACCCCCTGGTTATGATAACCAGGGGGTCTTGCTCTTCAAATATAGATTTTTTGTAATTATTTTACAGTTACTTTCTTTACATTTGACCATTTGCTGAAGACTTTTGTATTGTCCTCAGAAGTGCGGTTCCATGCATGTAATGCCAGATAATGAGTTCCTGATTTCACATTTTTGAATGTTACAGTTACTGTATTACCTTTTATTTTCTTTACGACCTTGTTTTTACCATCCGGAAGTTTGGAACCATCCAGTTCTGTTCCTAATACAAGATCATATCCTTTGGCATTTTTGCATTTTGTATAAGTTACGGTTACAGAAGAACCTTTTACAGTTACTTTTTTGATCTTAGGTGTCTGAGGTGTAACAGCAGTTACAGTTACCTCTTTCACTTCTGACCATGTACCGAATACTTTCTTTCCTGCTGCGTTTTTGGTCCATGCGTGGCATGCAACGTACCAGGTACCTTTATCAACAAATTTGAAAGATGTTTCTAAAGTCTTGTTCTTCAGGACACTTGTATACTGTTTTGTCTGAAGCATATCTGCGGAAGTACCGATCACATAATCATAACCTTCTGCGCCTGCACAGTCGTCAGATACTACAACGTTTACAGAGTTCTTAACAGCTTCTGCACTTTCGATCATTGGTTTTGCCGGCTGAGCATAAGAACCGTCAGCATTTTTAACGCTTCCGTCTGTTCCATATACTTTTCCGTCTGTCTTATATACATTTCCATCAGTATCTGTTACAGTACCGTCAAGTGCTACTTTCCAGTTAGCTCCGGCTGTGATATCTGCAAGACCTGGTCTGCTGATCACACTGCCATCGGCTGTGATTACGACTTTTTCATCTTCCTTGTAGGTTGGACGGGATCCGTCTTTACCTGTGGAGATCTTGATGTCATCTGCTGTGTCATTCAGGTCTGCACCTGGAAGGATGATATTTCCGTCGGTATCTACAGTTACATCTTTCTGAGGATCTTTTTTGCCGGCTTCCTTGAAGGATGCTTCGATTGTATGGTCGCCATCGATTTCTTCAAATGTATAAGTAGAAACTGCGCCAACACTCTTACTATCTACAAGGACATCTGCAATTTCATAGCCTTCATTTGGTGTGATTGTATAAGTCCAGTTAGTTTTTTCTCCTGCAACTGCGACACCATCTGGGGAAATCTTTCCGTTTTCACCGGCTTTTGCAGTAAGAGTATAGTATTTTGCTGCATTGATGTTGTCAATATAGAATTCTATGGGATCAGACTCAAGACCTTCATAGTCGGCTGTTTCTTTTACAACAGCTTTTATATACCATTTACCAGATGCAGTAGGTTTGGCTGTTCCAGCGTTTGAAAAATCGTCTGCTACACGGGAATAATAAAATTCTACATCACCGATTTTTGCTGCTGCGGCAGGATCTTCTACCGTTCCTTTGTAACTCCATTTGCTCAGGGAAAGTTCTTTAGTCCAACTGTTAGATGCCTGAGCAATCTCAAATGGCAGTGTCACTGTTTGGGATTCATAGTTATTGTTTCCAAATGATGTTGCGGTTACTCTGTAGTGACCTGCATGTACAGGTGCATTATCAATAATAATATATTGGGGTCTGACACTCCGAAGGATAAATAAAAAGAATGAAGCGTTCCTAAAAGATCCATAAAAGAAATATAAAATTAGGGATTTTACCAGCGTGTGCGAGCTGCTAAAAGTCTCGCTCTTTTAAACCCCGCATTCCTGCTCTCTGTCTATTCTTTCGGCATTTATATTATTGTCAGAAATTTCCAATCCTATTCCAGAGGTCGGGTGTGGGCAGAGCCCACAAAAGGCAATGATCATGATGCCTTATTTGTCATGCAAAAAAATCGAAAATGATGTATATAATTTTCCTGCATGGCAATACTGTAAGTACAAAGATATATTCGACAGCCGCATAATCATTAATTCGACAGCAAAATTTTACATATCTATTTCTTATCAGAAAGATTTACTTTCCATAGACACAAGAATTTTTACACCCTCTTTTAACTTGTACTAAATCTTGACATAGGACCACTCTTCGCCTGCTTCTGTTTCTATAGGCAGACACTCGGTTTCGCTCACGACAGCAGACTTAATATAATCATCTGCTGTCTTGGATGTTCCGTTGTCAGAGACAACACAAGATACTGTATCTCCTACGGAGAAGCCTTTTCCTTTGTAGCTCCAGGTGCGCTTATCTGGAGATACAATAGATACAGAACGTCCAGAAACAAAATAGACTCTACCTGTTATTGGACGAGTGCTGTCTTCACTTGCTCCTGTAGGCTTTACTACAGCCAATAAAAAAAGGAGTGCTATTAACACTCCTATCAATGAAGGGATTACTACTTCCTTGATTAATTTCCTTTTTATTCTGTCTGCCTTGTTCATATCAGACCCTCCCTTCAAAATCATAGATACGCCTTGTGCCAAATGGCTTGTAGGCATTGGATTCTATTATTCCAAAAGTTTTATACACATACCCTAAGATAAACTGATACTCAGTATATGTATATAAATCGGCTCTCCATAAAGCTGATAAGGTTTTCCGGAACTCCAACCGCTGACTTGCCTTATACCCTTTCATAAGTTTGGCATAGTGTTTTGCTACTCCGTAAATTGCTTGTATTCTGTTCATAATGATTTCCTCCTAGCTGCAATTTCAGCGGAACGTTTTTCATACATTTCTTTGCTGATTGTCTTTTTGTCCCAATATGCGTTGCGAACTTCTTCCCAGATACAGGAAAGTTCGAAACTTGATTTTGCTTGTGCGATTCTGGTTTTATAATTTTTCATTATTGTTTCCTCTAATCAAAAAAAGACAACCGGTATTAAACCAAACCGATTGCCTTGTTAAAATTTTTCAATATTTTTTTTGTACACCTAATACACTCATTAGTGCGTCCTGTAAAACTCTTGATACATTCACACCTGCATGCTCTGCTTCGTAATTTAACCAACTTGGTAAAGCTACATTGCGGCGAACAGTTTTAGTATCTATTTTTCTTCTGTACTCAGCAGAATCTACGTCTACTAACGAAATAATTGTTTTGCCTTCTCCTGAAAATGTTGTTTTGCTTAAATCAATAGTAGACACATCAGATGGTTTAGGAATTTCTTCACCTCCATCTTCCATAGAAACACATTTTAACTCGATCGCATCTCTTGCCATTTCAATTGCGTTATTAAAGTCTTTCCCTTCTGTCAAAATTTCTAAATCTGGCACTTCAACCAGAATTGCTCCATCGACTTCTGTAAATACTGTTGGGTAAACTCCTTTCATAGTATTATTCCTCCGTATATAATCTTTTATATTATTTATTCCCAAAAGGAAGGGTTATAATAACCCATTCCTTCTAAGGATTGCTCTCGCTAATTGCTCATTAATCTCTTTATGTCTTGGTACTGTTTCCCTTTGGCTCCCTCGAACATAAATGTCGTGTCCTGCTCCATGACGTTCAAAGACGAAACCTCCATTTTCTAATCGTTGAGTTAATTCTCGTTGTTTCATCTTTGGTAATCACTCCTTTCTATCTTATTTGATTATTATACACACTTTTTACACAATGTCAATAATTTTTGTGTAATTAATGTGTATAATTACTAATCAAAAATTCCTATAGTGCCATGTCCACATAGCTTACTACTTCGCCTGTGAACATGTTGACAATAAGTTCATAGTCCGGTCCCTTGATAGTAACTAACAGACATTTTTTAAGCTTCTTATTTCCTTTCCAGAGAAGAGAGAGTTCGCTTGTACTTGGATACATTACTGGAATACATCCGTAGTCAAACAATTCACTGTGACTGAGAATCAGTACAGCTGCTTTCTTTTCCTTTGCGGAAAGAGTTTTGTAGAACTCAGAGAAGAAACTATAATCATTTTTGCTAAAGAAATCTGTCAGTTTTTCTTTAACAAGGTTGATGATTTCCCTGTGCTTTGCTTTGCCTTCTGTAATGTCTAACCAAGTGTTGTTGTATTCTGCCCATGCTTTATAGTCAGAGATATACTGGCAGAACTGTTCTGGTGTGTAGCTGAAAGAAAATTCGTTGAGAACATCTGTCCAAGTTCCATTGGAATAGATGTAGAGTTCCCTTCCTAAAATGGAAATGATTTCTACAGATGTGGTTACATGAGACATAATGCGATCATAGATAGTTTTCATAGTGTTTTCCTCCTGCCTTTTAGAGTGACATAACTTGGTCCCTGGCAGCCTGTAAGTCCAATAATAGATCAGGAAGTCGTACATACCGTACTGAGTAATAGCACTTGCATGCTTCCATGCCAAAGGCACAGGCCATGTAGGTTTTACCGCTTCCAGTTGCTCCAGTAATAAAGATGTTCCGGTATTCTGTAATGTATTCACAGGTTGCCAGACGATTAATCAATGCTTTGTTCAGTTTTCGCCCAGAATGATAATCAATTGCTGCAATGCTCGCATCTGGCTGCTCAAGTTCAGCCTTTTCAGACGATTGTTTTTACGGTTGCTGTATTCGACATCAACAAGCATACCGAACCGATCCTCGAACGGCACTTTGGGTGGTGGACAGGTTCATAAATAGAAGAATATTTATTGCTTAACGGTTATGGTACATGAATATTGCTTTTGTATTGAGACTTATAAATGATCTTTTAGATATTAATATCACAGTTTTAGACAGTTATAATTTTTTTGCTTCTTTGATTCGAAATATTAAGATACCAGAAAGAAGCGTTTGATCAAGGCTGGGATATGCTTTGTCGAAAACTTAATCTGGCAAGTATAACCATGATTTGTTATAATACTTTGTATCAGTAATATACGATTTCTGAAGGGAATGATAAGAATATGGGAATCTATTTAAATCCACCGGCAGATGCATTTGCAGCAATTTTAAAGAAAAATATTTATGTAGATAAGTCTGGATTAATTTCATATACAAATAGTGTGCTCAACAGCAGCCGTATGCTCACCTGTTTCAGCAGACCGAGGCGTTTTGGAAAATCATATGCAGCAAAAATGCTGGCAGCTTATTATTCTAAGGGTGCCGATTCTGATTCCTTATTTCAAAATTTAGAAATCTCAGGTATGGATGGTTACAAAGAAAATCTCAATCAGTATGATGTACTGTTTCTTGATGTTGCATGGTTCATATCTATTTCCAGTAATATTCAGAATACTATCTCTGAAATGCAGGACAGCATTATCGAGGAATTAAGATCTGCCTTCCCGAATATAGTCAGTGAAACCGTACATTCTCTTCCTGTTGCATTATTGCAGATCAGTGCTAAAACAGGGCGAAAATTCTTTATCATTATTGATGAGTGGGATGCTCTGTTTCGTGAAACAGAGAGTAATGAATCTTTACAGAGATCATATATCCAGTTACTGCGAGCTTTGTTTAAAGGGCTCCAGGTATCGCAATTTGTGGTTGGTGCATATATGACAGGTATTTTGCCAATAAAGAAATACGGTACACAGTCCGCTCTTACAGATTTTCGGGAATTTACAATGTTAGAACCAGGCTTTCTGGCAGAATATGTCGGATTTACAGAAAAAGAAGTTCGCGGGCTTTGTCAGGATCATGCACTTGATTTCAACGAGGCAAATAAGTGGTATGATGGATACCGATTCGATAAGATCGGCCATGTCTACAGTCCAAATTCTATCATAGAAGCCGTTATAAACCAGAAATTCAGTAATTACTGGACGCAAACAGAAACCTATGAATCATTGCGAATCTATATAGACATGGATTTTGATGGTCTGAAAAAAGCTATTATAGATATGCTGGGCGGTCAGAAATGCAGGATAGACACCGGAACTTTTCAAAATGACATGACGTCACTGCAGGGAAGGGATGATGTCTTAACTCTATTAGTTCATTTGGGATATCTGGCATACGATGATGATTCTGGAGAAGTTTATATTCCAAATGAAGAAGTGCGTCAGGAATTTATCAGAGCTGTAAAAAACGGAAAGAGAAAAGAGCTTGTTAAAGCAGTTCAACTGTCTGACAGGATGTTAGAGGCAACATTATCCATGGATTGTGAAACTGTTGCTGAAATATTGGAAGAAACGCATGATGCAAATGTTTCGCCTAAATTTTATAATAATGAGCAGGCACTCAGATCTGTAGTTATCATGGCTTATCTGAGCTGCATAGACCATTATATACGTTTTGAGGAATTGACCAGTGGAAAAGGATATTCTGATATATTATTTCTTCCAAATGCAGACTCCTCTAAACCGGCACTTCTTATTGAATTAAAATGGGATAAAAGTGCGCAGGGCGCAATCTCTCAGATCAAAAAGAAAAATTATACACAGGTCTTGCAGAAATTTACTTATCATGGGGATCTGCTTTTAGTTGGAATAAATTACAATTCCCGGACCAAGAGGCATAGTTGCAAAATTGAAAAAATACAGATATTCTAAAAATTATACTCGTTTTTAACAAAATTCCTAAATGGATTATATTTTACATTTACCTTTTTAACGTTTGACCACTGGCTGAATACTTTCTTACCATTCTCATCACGTTTTCAAGCGTGGCAGTATGCATAGTACTGTCCCTGACCTACATATTCAAATGTAGGCTCAGTCTTAACCTGGTTCTTGTTTACTGCATCATAATCTTTGTTTGTGATGCAGTCGCGGTCTGTAGAGATTACATAGTCGTAACCTGCAGCACCTTCGGACTCACCGGAAAGGATTACAGTCACATCTGCGTTTGCAAGCCTTTCTTTTTAGAAAATTAAAACGGATTCCTAAAAGGGAGCCCCAGTCTTGATTGACTGGGGCTCTTCTCATATTCATTATACAACACAAACGATAGAGAGGTGTCTTTCATTTATGCAAAATCACGAACTTGCTCATTTATAGTTTATAAGAGTCAATCGGATATTCGCAATCCGCTTTCGCTACTTGCTCATAACCAAATAACTGCTTCGCAGTTTATCAGAAGGGGCTTGTACCCCTTCTGATACAAGCAAGTCCCCACCCACTGCTTATTGCTCTTCGCAATTGAAGCAGGGGACTTACTTGATTTGGTTAAAATGCTATAGTTATATTTTTTATATTTATATACTGTGTTAAGCGAAGCTGCCATATATTTAAATATAATAGTGATTAAATCGTTGCATCTTATTTGGAACGCAAATATTATCGTTGCATTTCATTCGAAACGAAAAATAAATCGTTGCATTTCAATCAAATCCGGGTGAATTGAACAATTGACAAAGGATATTTTAAAAACGTTAGAATTATATTCTGACCAGAATGGGTTTAATAATGCAGCAGCACTTCTGGCTGATAATAACCATTTTAAGGGAATCGACATTATCCGATTCGGGGACAGTATAGATGAGATCATGGAAAGAAAAAGTGTTGATAAGATTCCGGAAAAGGCGTTCAGAGAGGCCGTTGCAAATGCACTTGTTCACCGCATGTGGGATATCCCGGCCTCCATAAAAATCAGCATGTATCCTGATAAAATAGAGATCAGTTCTCCAGGAGGACTTCCGGCAGGACTCAGTGAAGATGAGTATTTAAATGGACAGATCTCACTTCTTGGAAATCCTATTATTGGAAATGTTTTCTTCCGGTTAAAGTACATTGAGAAATTTGGCACGAGAATTATGCGTATTAATTATGCATATAAAAACATACTCGTAAAACCGGAGTATCGTATTTTTTCTAATTCAATCAGAATTATTCTCCCGGTTATTAAGAGCGATTACAAATTAAATGAAGCAGAAAAAAGACTGATAAATATTTTGACAGATAGTGGAAGCATGACCAGAAATGAAGTCGAGAAGGCAGCTGAAATGGAAAAAAGCAAAACAATCCGTATACTGAATGGATTGATTGATAAAAATATAATCCAGAAAAAAGGAATGGGACGTGCCACCAAATACGAATTAAAATAAATAAAAACAGATTACATGCTTTTGGATAAACTGTACCAATTTCTCAATTATTAGATTTGGAAATCCAATTTAAAGGGCTATCTTAAAAGCTGTAATCTGTTTTTATTTTATTTTGTTTTATTTCACTTCAACCAGTTCGATTCTGAAATTCAGTTCTTTTCCAGCCATTTCATGGTTGGCGTCAAAGGTGATATTCTTTTCGTCCTTGGCGGTTACTTTAACCGGGAATGGCTGTCCGTACTGGTTGGACAGGTATACCTGCTGGCCTACAGTAAGGTCTTCTGAACCTGGCAGCTGTGCGATTTCCATGGTAAAGATTGCATTCGGATCAGCCATGCCATAAGCTTCTTCCGGCATCAGATGAACATCTACGATCTGTCCGACTTCCATATCTGCTACAGCAGCATCAAAACCTTTGATCATCTGACCAGCACCGCAGATGAATTCCAGCGGTTCTCCGCGGTCATAGGAAGAATCAAACTGTGTTCCGTCATTAAAGGTTCCTCTGTAATGTGTACGGCAGGTTTTACCCACGTTGCGTCCGGTGATGGTGCTCTGTGCTCCACAGCTTCCACCACAGCCACTGCCGCAGCTCTCTCCACAGGAATGTCCTTCTTCGTGAGAACCGCAGGAATGACCATCCTCATGGTGATGATCACAATTTGCACCAGAAGAAATTAATTCACCTTTCAGGTAAAAATCTACCGCCTCATCCGCATCTCCCTGAACACCTGAGTATAATTCGATTCCAGCATCTGCAAGAGCAGCCTGAGCTCCGCCTCCGATGCCGCCACAGATCAGCACTTCAACATTCTGTCCGGCAAGTAATCCAGCTAAAGCACCGTGACCGCTGCCGTTAGATTCAATGATCTCGCTTGAAACGATCTGATCGTTTTCTACTTCATACACCTTAAAAGTCTCAGTTTTTCCAAAGTGCTGAAAAATAGTTCCATTGTCATAAGTTACTGCAATTTTCATGTGAAAAATCCTCCAAATTTATTACAAATATCGTTCAGACCAGTATAGCCTGTGGGCGCAATAAAATCAAGTAATATAAGACTTTTTGTACTGGTATGTATGCTTTGCGTCTGATAAAATAAAACTACATAACAAAGTAGTAGAAAGAAGGGAATGAAATTTATGAAAAGAAAAAAGAAAACATGGATAGTTTGGCTGATGTGTCTCTTACTTTGTGTCGCGTCTTTGCCAGCTGTAAGCTTTAAAGACGTTCAGGCGGCTTCTGTGAGCAGTGAATTTACAGGATGGAAAACGGTGAATGGAAAGAAATATTATTACCAAAATGGTACAAAGCTCACTGGCCTGCACAAAATCGGTAAATATTATTATGGCTTTGCATCTGACGGAACGATGCTGACAGGATGGAATTATATCAAAAAACATTATCGTTATTTTGCAAAGCTGTCCGGAAGAATGCGTACCAGCCAGACGATTCAGGGAAGAAAAATCGATAGTAAAGGTGTCTGGACACCGGTTATCGTTTTGGATCCCGGACATTCCGGAATTGTTGCAGGCGGTTATGAGCCCCTCGGACCTGGTTCCAGTCAGACGAAGTCAAAAGACACTTCCGGAACGCAGGGCGTTGCGACTGGTGTGGAGGAATATAAGCTGACATTAAACATCGGACTTCAGCTACGCTCTTTACTTCGGGACAGGGGCTGTAAAGTAGTCATGACTCGCACGAACAGCAAGGTTGCATTAAGCTGCATCGACCGTGCCAGAATAGCAAATAAAGCAAAAGCAGATGCATATATCAGACTGCATGCCAATGGAAGTGACAATTCCTATGTAACCGGAGCGATGACTATCTGCACCACCAAAAACAGCCCTTATATTGCGTCCATGTACAAAAAGAATAAATCCCTGTCTAACGCCGTTTTGAATGCTTACGTGTCTGCCACAGGATGCCGGAAAGAGTATATCTGGGAAACAGATTCCATGTCTGGAAATAACTGGAGCAAAGTTCCGACAACACTGATTGAAATGGGGTATATGAGCAACCCATCCGAAGACCGCCTCATGCAGCAGACTTCCTACCAGAAAAAAATGGTCAGGGGAATTGCAAAAGGAATTGAGAATTATCTGACAGATTTGTCGAAATCTTTAAGCTGACAAATATTCCTAAACAATGTTATAATCCATTTAAGGGAACATTTTATTCATTATCAATATGAAGAAGGTGAGTGCAGATATGGCAATGTTTTTGAATAATTCATACCCATATAAAAGGTATAAAAAGATATCCAACACAACATATTTTATAGATAAGTCCTGCATATTAGACGATATATTAAGATGTATGGAAGAAGAAACTCAGTATATCTGTATCACCAGACCGCGCAGGTTTGGAAAAACAGTCATGGCCAATATGCTTGGTGCATTCCTTGGAAGATCCTGGAATTCTTCAGATATCTTTGACCACTTAAAGATCTCCTCTTCTGAAAGATATTCCAGATATCGAAATCAATACGATATTATCTATATCGATTTCAGCAGACTTCCAGAAAATTGTGTATCTTATCAGCAGTATATAGACCGTATCATTAGTGGACTGAAAAAAGATCTGCTAAATGCTTATCCGGAATCTGCTTTAGATTCTGATCTTTCCATATGGGACATGCTCTCAATGATCTCGGATCAGTCGGATTGCTCTTTTGTATTTATTATGGATGAGTGGGACGCGGTATTTCATATGCCGTTTATTACCGAAAAAGATAAGGCAGAATACATTCTTTTTCTGAAAGCTTTATTAAAAGATCAGGATTATGTTGCACTGGCATATATCACAGGTATTCTTCCAATTGCTAAATATTCCAGCGGATCAGAGTTAAATATGTTTATGGAATTCAAAATGACATCCATGGAAATGTTTGGTGAATATTTTGGATTTACAGATGATGAGGTAGACTATTTATATGAAAAATACAGCCAGTCATACGAGAATCCACACGTATCACGGATGGGTCTGCAAGAATGGTATGATGGGTATTTCACAATAGCTGGAAAACGCCTGTATAATCCAAGGTCTGTAGTAATGGCTCTCAGCTTTAACCAGCTGTCTAACTACTGGACCAGTTCCGGACCTTATGATGAGATATTTTATTATATCCGTAATGATATTGATCAGATTCGAAATGACCTGGCACTGATGATTGCCGGCGAAGGCGTTACAGCAAAAATAGATGAATTTGCAGCATCTGCAATGAATCTTCAAACCAGAAATCAAATATATTCTGCAATGGTTGTATATGGACTGCTTACGTTTACCGACGGGAAAGTTTATATTCCTAACAGAGAACTGATGCTGAAATATGAAGAACTGCTCCAAAACGAAAAAAGTTTAGGTTATGTATATCAGCTGGCTCATATTTCGGAACAGATGCTTAATGCAACACTGTCAGGAGATACGAAAAAAATGGCAGAGATTCTTCAGTATGCACATAATACAGAAACTCCAATTCTGTCATATAACAATGAAGTAGAACTGTCTGCTATTGTGAATCTGGTATATCTTTCCGCACGGGACAGATACCGTGTTGAACGGGAAGATAAAGCAGGCAGGGGTTTTGTTGACTTTATCTTTTACCCATATAAGGCAAATGATACCTGTATTATCCTTGAATTAAAAGTAGGTCATTCTCCAGAACAGGCTATTCAGCAGATCAAGGATAAACAGTATATCCTGAGATTTCAGGGAAAACTTGGTGAAACACCTAAATATACAGGAAAAGTACTTGGCGTTGGAATAAGCTATGACAAAGATACCAAAGAACATAAATGTATCATAGAGACTTTGTCAAAATAAGTGTGCGATTCGCAAACTTTCTATATATCAGACGGTATAGATTGTCATACAGTCCTATATATGAGAAGAACCCTGACCAATTAATGCTACGGTTCTTCTCATATGCGCATAAAAATCCAAACTCACAGATAAGAATTCCCATCCAGCTTGAATCTTTTAATTTTAACATGTCTATTCCTCTTTTTTATCACATAAAATTTCCTCAAAAATCGGTGTGAAATCAATATCTTTTATTGCTCCATACTGGCTGATAAAATATTTACTCATATAATCTTCATGCTTACGGACGCCCTTATCACCTGTTGTTCCAAAATCAGATAATGCATATAAAACACTGTCATGTGTATCATCGTCTCTTTCAACAAACTTAATCTCATCCCTCCGGAATAAGTTTGAATTTAAAAAAATCGGATTATGTGTATTAAATACGAGCTGCGCATGATGGATATTTACATCATCATTGTGAAAGACATTAATAATGCTCATCAATGCCATCGGATGAATCGATGCATCAAATTCATCTACCACTAATGTTCCTCCCGTCTGCATTGCTTTAATCACAAGAGGAAACATATTGATAAAACGAATTGTTCCATAAGATTCGAAAATATCTGCTGCAATTGCTGTGGTCTTCTGATCTTTCATATTTTTAAATATAGAATATAATTTCGCATCCGGCTCATCATCACTCACTACATACCCAATTGCATTTGAATTGATTCCGAATAATTTTGCTGCTTCATCGGTTGTCTTTTCAACATAAACTGCTTTTTTCTTCGGATCTGCAAATCTTTTAATCAACTGCATGCAACTGGATATGATGTAGTTCTCGGAACATCTACAAAGAATGTTAACGGAGAAATACGTCCGGTAGAATATGGAACACTTGTTAAGAAGAACATCAAAGACAATGTTGTAACTGCAACATTCAAGAATGTAGACTTTACAAATAATAAAGTTTATTATGCAGGTCTGCACGCATTCAACAGAACTTCTGAAGATGGCAAGAAAGTATTCAGCAAGTGGTCAAATGTAAAACCAGTATCTAAATCTAAAAAATAATCCATTTGGGTAATTAAAACAGATTCCTAAAGAGGGAGCCCCTGCCAGTCAAGGCAGAGGCTCTTCTCAGTATTAAAAACAGGAAAAACCCCGGCTCATGATAGCCGGGGCTTTCCTGTTTTAGGAATCTGTATTTGATCTACCCAAATGGATTATTTTGCTTTTCCTACAGAAATTGCTGTTTTTCTGTATCCCCATTTGCTGAATACTTTCTTTCCATCGTTGGATGATTTGTTATAGGAATGTACACCTGCATAATATTTGCCGTCTGGTACATTGTAGAATGTTGCTGTATAAACATCATCTTCAATGTTCTTAACAACGAGTTTACCATAATCAACAGGACGGTTCTCACCATTTACTTTCTTTACAGCTTCTCCAAGGACTACATCATATCCTTTGGCATCTTTAGATGCTGTAAAGGTAACAGTTACAGTATGGCCGCTTACTTTTACAGTCTTGATGCTTGGTTTGGAAGGTGTTGTAGCATCCACTGTAAATTTCTTGATATTAGACCATGCGCCGAATACCTTCTTGCCATTCTCATCACGTTTCCAAGCGTGGCAGTATGCATAATATGTGCCTTCCTGTACATAGTAGAAGTTTGTGTTTGTCTTAAGAACGTTCTTGCTGATGTCTACACGACCATTTACGTAATCTTCTTCTGTAGCGATTACATAGTCATATCCAACTGCTCCGTCTACATCACCGGAAAGTACAGGTGTTGCAACGTTACCTTTGACTACTACGTTGGAGATCGTTGCTTTGCCAACTTCTGGTTTTGCTTCTACGATGTTGAATGTTACTTTTTTGGAACCTGTGTAGTTCTTATTTCCGTCAACTGGTGTGATAGTTGCTGTTCCAACGCCAACTTCTGTGTTGTCACCATAAGTTACCTGGTAATCAACACCCTCTTTCATAACAACATCTCCGTTGAGTACTGTTAAAGTAGGTTTAATCTGCTGGCCTGTAGCTGTCTGGTCTTTTACTTCTTCAACAGTTACATCTTTCAGGTCTTTAGCTACGATCTTGTAAGTTACAGTGATAGAAGCATTATCGCTGGAATCTCCGCCAAATGTATAGCATTTATTATTTACAAGGCGAAGAATAGCTTTTCCTGTTTCACCAACATTCTGTCCACTTACATATTCTACTGTATAATCTTCGCCTTCTTTAAGAGCTTTTCCACTTGCTGGGTTAGTTACAGTAATCTTGGATTCTGCAACCTTTCCACCAGCATAAACTGCATCTTCAGCTTTTACATCAGCTACAGAGATATCTGCTTTCTTAATTTCGAAACCGAGTTTTACATAACCTGCATACTGTCCGATACCACGGGCAACAACCTTCGGTCCCACATTGTTAATGTCTGTTGCATCACCTTTTCCAGGATTTACGTTGTACTCATAAGTAATTTCGTAATCTTTTCCTTCTACAAGGTTCGGTGAATCTGGTTTGAAAGTTACCTTCGGCTCGATTGCTTCTCCGGTATATGTCTGTGCCGGGATGGATTCTTCAACGAAATGTCCGCTGATACCTTTACCAACAATTGTGAAGCTTCCTTCAAGTGTTCCTTCATAATCACCTTTGCCTGTGATGATAATAGTTGCTGTACCAACTTTAGTATTATTCTTATACTCTACAGTATAATCATAATTCTGTCTCAGAAGGTTGTTGTTTGCATCTACAACATCGAATTCAGTAGTAACTTCTCTGTCGTTGTTATACAGACCGCTTGTCAGGACATAATCAGAATCTTTATATTTGCTTAAATCTGTATAAGTGCTGTTCCAGGAACCTTTTTTCATGATCTTGGCATCTGCAATTGATTTATTCTCAATTGTAAATGTCTTGGATACAGCATCTTTATAACGTCCTTTAGAATCAAAACCTGTGATTGTAACAGTTGCTGTTCCGGCAGAACGGTTATTTGTATAGCTCAGTTTATAGTCAGTACCTTCTACAAGTGTATAGGAACCATCTGTAACTGTAACCTTTGGCTCAATTAATTTTCCATTATATTTCTGGCTTGCAATATCTGCAACTTTGATACTTTCTGACTTTAAGCTCTTTGGAGTGATATTTGCCTTATACTCTTTATAACCATAGTAGTTTCCATCATATACGGAAATACGGCTGGTGCCATTCATAATTTGGGAAGTATGAGCAGTCATTTCCAGAGTGAACAGACCTTTTTCTGTTGTTACATCCTTTACATTGTTTACATAATAGCTGTCATAAGTGTAATCAATAGTATCTTTTAATGTATTTCCTTTTGTATCTTTAAACTGTAATGCCTTTACCTGGTCTGCATAAGTAGTCATTGCATTGGCGTCTGTGGCAGACGGGTTAAAAGTAATGGCTCCTGTAGTGGTGATTTCATCAATGTTTCTCTGGTTGATTGCAAAACGTACAGGTGTTGTCTGTCCGGAATATTTTCCTTTGAATACAAGATATACCTGTGGTGCCTGTGGGTCGTCATTATCTGGATAAAAGTCATTTCCTTCCTGTGAGTAATGAGTTACGCCATTAATCTCTTCACGGTAAAGATCAATGCTATTTGAGTCCAGAAGTGCCCCAGTTTTATTTTTTAATAAATATGCATTTACATTATTCTTGTAAACGATATCGAAATCAACGCCCACTTCAAGATCATCTGAGAATACTTTTCGTACATCCCAAACGCTAATATTATTAGCCCTAGCTACATCAGTAGCAGTAATTTTGTCAAGACGTTCATTTGAAGGTTTACCTGCTCCACCAAAAGTAATCTCTTTTCCTGTGTAGTCCTGAGAAGAAACTACGCTGGCTACATAGTTTGTTAAGTATGTAGAAAGATTTGTTCCAACAGTTGTGAAGTCCGACTTAACACTTCCATAATAATTACCAGTAGTTTTATCTTTTTCTCCTGTTGCAGTTACTTCTACCTGGCATTTTTGTCCAGATACATCATAAATACCATCTTTGTCGTATGTGTAGTCTTCATCAGGAATGAGTACATAACCCTTCTGATCAACTACTACAAAATGAGTCTTTGTGGTATCTTTTACATCAACACCGGCAACTAATTTCTCACCTTTAATAACTGGCTTTCCAGTCCATACAACCTTGCAGTTTTCCATGCTGCGGGCTACAATATTGAATTCTACTGTTGTCTTGGTTCCGGTAAATATACCGCGTCCAATAAGATCTACTTTATTTTTACCCGCATTAATGCAATCTTCTACATAGTTAATCTTAGTGAAACGTGCAGTTTCTGTCTTGTCAAGTTTTTTAGATGCTACAACGTATTCATCGCCTTCGGCTAAAGTTGCTTTACCGCCAGCCCATGTAACACTTTTGATAACAGGAGCAGCATACTGTCCATCGCCTGCGAACTCAACAGTTTTGCTTTCCAGAGTAACATCGCAGTCAGCGAGGTTGTATTTGCTTAAGTTTACGGTTTCTGTAACTTCACCTGTATAAGCACCCTTTAACTGAACAGTTACAGTACGGATACCTGATTTATCTGGATCCTGTGCTTTTAATTCAAAATCAACGCCTTCTGTTAAAGGTGTATTTCCAAGAACATCTTTCTTTGAAACGGTAATTTTTTTAACTCTTGGCTGAGTATTAACCTCGCTCATGCCAAAGTTTTCATCTTTGTCAATTTTAATATCTTCAGCTGCAATTTGAAGTGGTGCAACTTCATAATTGTTACTTTCTACTTCTTTGATTACCTGATCATTTTTGGAATTTGTAAATTTGGCAATTGTACGAAGTTTTTTTCCGGTAATCTGTACAGTCTCATTATCAGCATTTTTAATTTCTTTTAATGGAGTATATGTTGTTGCAGTAGCATCTTTGATATCAACCCATGCTTCTTTGTCAGTATCATAATACTGCCACTGATATCCCAGAGTTACACCTTCCGGAACTTCTGCACTGTAATCAGCTTTGTTTTTATATCCCCACTGATTGCCTGCTTCATTACTTATGCTTACAGTACCAGTGATAGATTCTGCACTGATTTTTTTTGCTGCTTTAACGGTAGCTAAAGTAATTACTGGATATGTTGTCTGGGAGAAAAATCCACGGATTTTAAGGGTTGCCTTTAATGTATAGGTTCCTTCGTCATTTGCAAAAAAGTTTCCTTCACTGCCAACATTCACTGGAGTTCCATCTGGTCCATACCAAGCTGGGGCGGAATAAATCTCAGCACCATTTTTTGCTTGGAATGTTCCTGTGTAAGATAATGCAGAACCAGTGTCGATAGCTGTATTTTCTACCTCAATCGTAGTTGTATAATAACCTTCACCATCATTTCTGTTCTGTGCATCAGCAGCATTTGTATTATCTTCAACAGCCGGAGCTTCATCAGCAACTGCAGCCTGTGTAGCAGCAGTATCATCTGAAAATTCATCTACTGTTTCAGCAGCCGGTGTTTCTTCGCCAGATGTTACAGCAACGTCTTCGCCAGCGCTGAACTCAGCAGCCCATACCGGCACATTAGAAGTAGCAAGCATTGCAACAACAAGTGACATACTTAATGTCTTTTTTGCCATGCCCTTCTTTGTGTTTTTAATCTTTGTCATGATTATAGTTCCCCTTTGGGTGGTGTACAGGTTCATAAGTGGAAAAATATTTATTGTTTAACGGTTATGGTACATGGATATTGCTTTTGTATTGAGATTTATAAATGATCTTTTACCTATTAATACTACAGTTTTAGACAGTTATAATGCTTTTTGCTTCTTTGATTCGAAATATTAAGATGCCAGAAAGAAGCGTTTAATCAAAGCTGGGATGTGCTTTGTCGAAAACTTAATCTGGCAAGTATAATCATGATTTGTTATAATATTTTGTATCAGTAATATATGGTTCTTAAAGAGAATGATAATGGCATGAAGGATATCTGAATCATGACAAGATATAATATAATACTATTTTAAGAAGGGGTGATTTTCTGTTATGGGATTATATCTGAATCCAGGTAATGATGGATTTTTTGAATCGGTCTCATCAGAGATTTATATAGACAAAACAGGACTTATTCGGTATACAAATAGAGTATTTCGTACCCGGCAGAAATTTATCTGTGTAAGCCGTCCACGACGGTTTGGAAAATCTATGGCGGCGGAAATGCTGGCAGCGTATTATCAACGAAATTGTAATTCCAGGGAATTATTTGCGGATAAGGACATATCGTCGGATTCTTCGTTTTTGATCCATTTAAATAAGTACAATACTATTTTTCTGAATATGCAGGATTTTTTCAGCCGTACCCACAATATAGATAAAATGTGTACCCTTCTTAGTAAATATGTGCTTCGTGATCTTTTACGTGAATATCCTGATCTGGACTATTTGAATCGGACGGACATTATTGATGTACTGCAGGAGATCTACAGTGAAAGCAGGATTCCGTTTGTCTTTATTATTGATGAATGGGACTGCATTTTCAGAGAAAACAAGAAGGATACGGAAGCGCAGAAAAAATATCTTGATTTTCTGCGTAATCTTTTAAAAGACAGAAATTATGTAGGACTAACCTATATGACGGGAATACTTCCAATCAAAAAATATGGCTCTCATTCTGCATTAAACATGTTTGATGAATTTTCCATGACAAATCCGGGCACTCTTGCTGAATATGTTGGTTTTACAGAGAAAGAAGTAAAAGGTCTGTGCAAACGGTTTGATATGGATTTTGATGAGACCAGACGCTGGTATGATGGTTATTATTTCAAAGAAATGGGACATATCTATAATCCACGTTCAGTTGTAAGTGCAATGCTGAACCGTTCCTTTGATAATTATTGGAATAAAACAGAAACCTTCGAGGCACTTCGGGATTATATTATTATGAACTATAAAGGGCTGAAGGAAAATATCATTGAATTGCTGGCCGGTAAAAGACAGCCTGTTGATGTCAGCTCGTTTAGTAATGACATGACGACCTTTTCGAGCGCCGATGACATATTGACATTATTTATCCATCTTGGATATCTTGGATATGATTTTTCAAAAAAAGAAGTATTTATTCCGAATAGTGAGATTACAACAGAGTTCGTTACCTCCATACGGGATGCAGGATGGCAGGAAGTAATTCTGGCGATAAAGAATTCTGAAGAATTGCTTCAGGCAACATGGAAAAGGGAAAATGAGACAGTCGCAGAGAAAATCCAGGAAGCACATTTTGAAACGTCTATACTGACATATAATGACGAAAATGCACTGGCATGCGTAATTTCTCTTGCATATTATAGCGCACGGACTTATTACACTGAAATAAGAGAGCTGCCGTCCGGAAAGGGTTTTGCAGATATTGTATATCTTCCGCGAAAAGAGCATCGGGATAAACCAGCTATGATCATTGAATTGAAATGGAATAAGGATGCAGAAAGTGCTATCAATCAGATAAAAGAGCGTAATTATCCACATACTTTAAAAGACTACCAGGGGAATCTGCTGATGGTAGGAATTAATTATAACTCGAAAACGAAAGTACATGAATGTCTGATTGAACGGTTAGCTATATAATCAAAAACATAAAAAATATCCAGACTGGACAGAAACTTATCTGCGTGGTCTGGATATTTAAGGTGCATATGCAGTCCGTCCCGTGTACTTACTTTGTTTTGCTTACACTGGAAAGATGTGGTAGAAACCTTCATTAGGTTTTTCGCTGTAACATCTTTACTGGCGTTAAAACTTTTACAGGTACTGATTGTTGCCTGGATACCCTCTAACCGTCCTTCTCGCCTTCATTCATTAACTCTTTCAATGCAGTACACATATAAACTCCTTTCCGTTCTGATTCTAAAGTGTACCTAAAGTATTGAACAAAGATTCTTACATTAAATTCTCAGCTAACAGTATCCCATAGATCTGGCCATTTCTTCTAATTTATCTGTAGCAAACCCTGTATATTTCACAATCTTGTCAATGGGTTCTTTATCTTTGAGCATCATCTTGGCAAGATCCAGATTTTTCTGTTCGATGCCCTGTTCGATTCCTTGTTCCACAAGCGCTTTTCCCAGATTACACATATCCTGCACCTCACTTTCGAATTCTTCTGTCATGGCAATGCCAAAATCTTCCTGGAGACGTTTTTTCTTTATTTCAGAAGATACACTAAGAGAAAAGAGAGTGTTCAGAAGATCCAGAATCTCCAAATCACTTTCTTTATCTGCATCACCTAAATTTACGATGACAACTTCCATAAGATCGTAATTGTCTGGAGTCTCCCAGGCTTTTCCCCACACCGGATCCTGTACAGTACGATATCTGAAAATCCCATTTCTACGCTTCTTTGCAGGATCCGGACAGATCCAGATACTGTAAACTTTCTGGAGCTTTTCATAATGTTCCCCGGTAAAAACAGTTCCATACTGTTCAGATATCATCCTTGCGCAGTAATAAAAACCTTTGGTGACCAGTGGGTATCCTGGAGTGTCGTTTAACTGAATCTCCAAATTGATGATCATTTGTAAAGGTTCTTCGTTATCAGGAATATATGCCTTAAATCGAATATCATAATACACCGTCTGATCTTTGATTGAGTTAGCCTCGGAATTGAGACTGCTTATCTGTTCATTTCCATTCAGCATTTCATCGCGGTCAAGCTGCTCCTGATGTACTGCGCGGCTGGAAACTTCGATGTCATCCCTCAGACAATTATTACAAATAAATCTGACACTGTATTGAGAAAACTCTTTCGTACAGGATTTGAGAATCCAGGCAACAATTGCCTTGTAAGTTAGTAATTTCTTAGCGCATTCATCATACCTTGCACGACTTGCAGCAAGGTCTATCGTCTGCGCCAGATTGGTTTGGCGTACGATGGGTGTCACCTCCTGACATATATTTTGTACTTATATTTTATCAGAACAATTGTTTATTTGCCAGAAGAACTTCTCGACAAACATCAGGAACCAACACTTGCCCTCTGCCAGTTTTGCCGGATATCTTTGGTTAGAGCTACTATGCTTGTATATAACTGTATAAAATCAAAATATTATGGGATAAAACACCATTTATAAATCTCAATACAAGAACAATCTATCCGTATCATCACTATTAAACAGAAAATACTTTTCCATTTATGAACCTGTACACCACCCAAAGGGGAACTATAATCATGACAAAGATTAAAAACACAAAGAAGGGCATGGCTAAAAAGACATTAAGTATGTCTCTTGTAGTTGCAATGCTTGCTACTTCTAATGTGCCGGTATGGGCTGCTGAGTTCAGTGATGGATCTGACGATGTTGCTACTCAGGCAGAAACATTCACTGATGAAACAGAAGCTACTCCGGTTGTAGAAGATACTACTGCTGACGTTGCAACAGAATCTGTTAGCAACAACGCATATAGTGTAACACCTACATTTGAAAATTTACCAACTAACAAAACTGTAGTATGGACAGCATCTCAGTCTAGTACTGAAGATAATAAAAAAGTAACAGCTGAGTTTACAGTATCTGCTGCAGAAGGCACAAAAACTGAAGGTATCTCCTACTATTATGCATGGAAGATTGGTGATGTTGCTGCAGAAGAAACGGAATTTTATTTAGGTGACAAAGAGACAGCTACCCTCATATTGAGCGCTGCGGATGCAGGAAAAACAGCCGTCCTTTGTATTTATGCAAAAGATAATACAGGAAAGAATGTATGGCATTACACATCAGATGAAATTCAGATTAAGGCTGCACAGGATAGCGCCTTAGAAGGTATTACAATTTCAGATGACTGGAAAAAACGTACTTATAATGGAGAAGAGCAGGTTATTGACGCAGATGGTCTTTCTTGGGGTAGCATAGAAGAAGATCAGAAAAAGTATTACAAGATTTCTGTAAGTGGAAATACAAAAAGTGTAACTGATGATGGTGTTACAGTTACTATTGAATCTCAGAAGCCAGGATATACCGGAAGCAAAACTTTAAAATATGAAATTGCCCCATTGGAATTAGATGGAACAGGTGAAAAATTAATTTCTAAACACTTTGAAGCAACATTAAAAACAACTAATTTTACATATACTGGAAAAGTTATCAGAGTAAAAGCTTCTGATGTTACTTTGATTGATAAAGACACTAAAGAAAATTTATCCGGATATTTAAAAGCTGATGACAAAGGATATGTTTCTTTGGCAAAAACTAATGTTCAGGGTGCTGGGGAAGTTGCGCTTCGATTAAATCTTATTACTGGTCAGCCTGAAAGCGGAAGTAAAAATTATTCTATCGCAGCAGTTGGCACTCCATTAGGAGCGAGTGATGCAGATGGATATAGAACAGTTGAAACTTCCAATAAAGCTACAGTTGCAGTACGTGACCTGTCTACTGTAGATGTTGCAATCAAAGCAAAAGCTATTCCAGCTGCAAATACAACAGTTACCTTATCAGAAGCAGATGTTACTTTTACAGATAAGACGACTAAAGAAACTTTAGATTTATTTGATGATGTTGATTTAACAATCCCAAAAACAGCTACTTCTAAAGGTTCTTATGATGTAACTATTGAGCCAAAAACAGCACATGATAATGTAACTGGAAAAACTACTGCAAAATTAAACCTTGTTGCAGCAGATATTTCTCCAGCAACTTTCACTGGTTCTGAAGTGACTAAGTTTGAAACAAATAAGTAGAAGACAATTAAGAAATAAAGGACATAGCAAATAAACCATCTTTCGGTGGTTTGAAAATCAAATATAGGCACAACACCTAATCAGGTAACAGGAACAGTATCATCTTTGATGACATATCCTCGTTGTTTCAGCAGATTAAGTGCCTGTGAAGTGGTCAATACTTTTGAAGCGTTCACAGGATGTGACTCAAGAAAGCCTTCCGGTGTATATGGCTTTAAATCTGTGAGTATGTGCCAGATAGCGGTCAGGATCATACGACAGATGGCAATGATAGCTTTCTTGTGCCCTCGGCGTGCTTTTATACGTCGATAACGAGTAGTAAATTCAGGATGTTTCTTGGATTTAATTAAAGCATTTGCAACTTGCACCAAAACTGGTTTAAAATAGGAACCAGCACGGGAAATCCTAGTGGATTTGATTTTATGATTGCTTTGATCATTACGAGGACAACATCCAGCCCATGATACGAGGTTTTTAGCTGTGGGGAAGACAGACATATCACCTCCGATTTCAGAGAGCACCTGAATAGCAGTCAATGGGTTCTTATCGAATCCTGGTACAGTTCGTATAAGATTGAGAATGCTTTCATACTTATCACTGAGACGAAAGATTTCCCGTTCTATTTCTGCTTGATGCTTTTCTAATTCATCGATGTGATTCAGACATTGTCTAAGTTTTACAGCCTGTTCCATAGAAATAGCACCATCAACAGCAGCCTGTATTTCTTCAATAGGAGTTTTACACCTGCCGTCAACAAAAGGTGCCACATCAAAAGTTTCCCCAGGGTGTTGTAAAATCTGTTCCGTGATGGAACGTGAAGATTTCCCAAATACATCAGAAAAGACATCGTCAAGTTTAAAGTTGGATACAGTAAGACAATTCTGAGCACGGTTTTTTTCACCGGTAATCATACAGGTAAGTTTGAAACGATATCTTACAAGATCTCTTAACTGACGAATATCAGCTGGTGGTATAAAGGAAGGCTTGACCATACCACACATATATAGATCGCAGATCCATTTCGCGTCTTTGCGGTCAGTCTTATTTCCTTTTTGTGGTTTGGTATATTTAGGATGAGACAGAGTAACCCATAAGTTATTCTTCTCTAAGATATTGAAAACTGGAATCCAATACTTGCCGGTAGATTCCATGCACACATCGTTACAGTTATATTTAACAAGCCAGTCACACAACTCTTGCAATCCTTTAGTAAAGGAAGAAAAGCGAGCTTGCTTATATTCTGTACGCCCGTTGGAATCGGTAATACCAATACAGGCATAGATCCAGGTTTTGTGGACATCAAGTCCGCAACAGTTATTTTTGAGAATTTTAAACGACAATAAAATAACCTCCTGATGATTGTAAGTTTAAAACTGACAGTGACTGGTCATCCGGCAAAATCGAGTCGACTTTGGAAGAGATAAGTTTACGGGCTACGTTATGCGCCAATCATTGATGCCTTAACGGATGACCGACAACATATACAAATGCGAGGTCGCCGCTATACAGCCCCGCCACTCACCTCCACGTGTTCTGTAGTGTGTCAGTCTTATAAAAAGATAATATCAGAAGGAAAATAGATTAGATAGCAAAAGGTCAATGCACTAGTTTCATGACGCATTGGTGCCTTTCGCAGAAAGGCGGATTATACAAATGAAGAATATACTGGAGCTGCTATTACAAAAACAGAAAAGCAGTTAGGTTCTTTAACACTCAATGGAAAAGCAATCGATAAGAGCGAATATACAATTGAGTATGCAAATAATACAAATGTTGGTACTGCAAAGCTTATTGTAAAAGGAAAAGGAAGCTTTGAAGGTAGTGAAGCTGTATTCAATTTTGAAATCAATCCAGCAGCCGTAGCAGATGCTACTATTACTGCTAATAAATCCGTAGAAGTAAAAGATACACAGAATGCTTCTGACTACAAAGATAATCTGGGACTTGTTGTTAAAGCAAAAAATGCAAACGGCAAAGAATTTACATTAGTAAATGGAACTGATTATGTAGTTAAATACAGTTATAAAGATGATACTAATAAAGTTGCTGGTGGCACAGTTGTAGCTAATATTACTATTACCAACAAAAACTTTATCAAAGATAACGCTAAGCAGTTTACAAAAGAAGTTCCGATTGCTCAGAGAGCTCTTAAGCCAGAAAACATTAAACTTAAAGAAAATGATTTTACTTACACAGGAAGTGCAATCACTCCAGACTTTGACATTGTTGTTGACGGACATGTTTATGGAAAAGATGATTTTGTATATACATATACAAACAATATAAATGCTGGTACTGCCACTATCACAGTAAAAGGAAAAAGAAATAGTTCAGGTGTGACTAAGTTTGATCCAAACACAGAAGCTAAACTTACTTATGAAATCAAACCAGCTGATGCTTCTAAACTTGTAGGTGTTATTGCATCTGAACAGTACAGAGGATATTCCATTGAAATTCCAGCTGATGGCATCAATCTTAAGTTAGGTGATAATGTTATTGATGTTGAAAAAAATTTCAAACTGACTTATGGCGAGAATCTTAATATTGGTGAAGGTACAGTAACTCTTACACCAAAGAACGGAAACTTTACTGGAACTAAGACTTTAACATTTGATATTGTTGGTTCTAATATCAGCGCAAAAGATGCAATTAAGACTTACGATTCCAACGGAATCGAAACAAACTCAAATTTTTATTATGATGGTTCAGCCCATACATATGCTAAAGCAATTGCCTCTATTACAAATGGTTCTAAGAAACTTGTAGAAGGAACAGATTATGATTTAGTTTATGTAGATAATGTATATGGTAAGAAAACTAAATTCACTGAAACACGTAAAGATGACGATGAACCAGAGACAGTTACTTATTATAAACAGGTTGGAGCAATTCTTGCTGTTGCCAAAGGTACCTATGGTGGAAATTTAACTACTGACGATAAGGAATCTGTAGTAAATGGTATTTATACTGATGCAGCAGGAAATAAAATCAAAAATGTAATTGCAATCAAGACATTTGATATTAGGCCACAGTTCGTATCAAGAAGTTGTATTACTGTAAAAAATGCGACTTATGCTGGCGGCTTAGAATTAAAACCTGTTGTTACAGTCATTGTAAAAGGAGTAACTCTTGTTGAGGGAAAAGATTATGATTTATACATTGAAGGATCTGATCTCTCAAATGTAACTACTGGAAAGACTAATTGGGTAGGTATTAAATTTAAAAACGGCTATTGTGGTTCAACCTACAACAACGAGGAAGTGTACGATTACGGTTATCAGTGGGGAATCGATAAGTTTGATCTTGCAAATGCAGATGTAACGGTTACCGATGGTAAGATTTCTGTTAAATGCGGAAAAGTTGATGTTGATACAACAGAATATACAACAACTGCAAATGGTGATGGAACAACAACTATTACTGCTGCAAAAACAAGTAAGAATTATACCGGAGCTAAGACAGTTAGAACAAACGGAACTACAGACGCTGAAAAGCCAGAAGCTCCTATGATTACTAATGTAAAGGTTACTGGAAACAAGGCAACTGTAATTCTTTCTGGTGAGTCTGATGGCGCTGCAGGTTACGACTATGTAATCTCTACAGACCGTGACTGCATCACAAACAAAGATTATGATGTAGTAAACAAAAACCAGGTTAAGACTGAGTCTACATTTGAATATGTAGGACAGGGAACATATTACGCATACTGCCACGCTTGGAAACGTGACGCTAATGGTAAGAAAGTATTCAGCGACTGGTCAAACGCATATCCATTCGTTGTAAGTGCGATCACACCATCCCAGCCAGTTATCACAAGCGTAAAAGTAAGCGGTTCTACTGTAACTGTAACATATACAAAAGCATCCAATGCTGATGGATATGATGTAGTTCTCGGAACTTCCACAAAGAAAGTTAACGGAGAAACACGTCCGGTAGAATACGGAAAACTTGTTAAAAAGAACATCAAAGGCAATGTTGTAACAGCAACATTCAAGAATGTGAAGAAAGGAACCTACTATGCAGGTCTCCACGCATTCAACAGAACTTCTGAAGACGGAAAGAAAGTATTCAGCCAGTGGTCAAACGTTAAAAAAGTAACTGTAAAATAATCCATTTGGGTAATTAAATACAGATTCCTAAAAAAGAAGGCTCCAGCCATTTTGGCTGGAGTCTTTCTTTTTGGGAAATACATATATTGGGGTCTGACACTCCGAATATAACTCTGGAAAAGTAGTTCCTGCATCTGAATATACTGTAAAATATGCAGATGATAGCTTAACAGTAACAGCGAGCAAAGACTCCAAATATTATACAGGATCACAGACAGTAAAAGTCATTCGTGAGAATGAGGCATCCATTGGTGCACCGGTTATCACTAATGTTCGTGTAACAGGTAACAAGGCTACTGTTGTTCTTGGCGGAGATGCTGCAAATGCTTCCGGTTATGACTATGTAATCTCTACAGACCGTGACTGCATCACAAATAAATATTATACTTCCGTAAACAAAAACCAGGTTAAAACTAACACTATATTTGAATATGTAGATCAGGGACAGTACTATGCATACTGCCATGCTTGGACACGTGATGAGAACGGTAAGAAAGTATTCGGTGAATGGTCCAATGCTTATCCATTCTCTGTAAGCGCAATCACACCATCCCAGCCAGTAATCACAAGCGTTAAAGTAAGTGGTTCTACTGTAACTGTAACATATACAAAAGCATCCAATGCTGACGGATATGATGTAGTTCTCGGAACATCTACAAAGAAAGTTAACGGAGAAACACGTCTGGTAGAATACGGAAAACTTGTTAAGAAGAACATCAAAGGTAATGTTGTAACAGCAACATTCAAGAATGTGAAGAAAGGAACCTACTATGCAGGTCTCCACGCATTCAACAAAACTTCTGAAGATGGCAAGAAAGTATTCAGCCAGTGGTCAAACGTTAAAAAAGTAAATGTAAAATAATCCATTTGGGTAATTAAATACAGATTCCTAAAAAAGAAGGCTCCAGCCATTTTGGCTGGAGTCTTTCTTTTTGGGAAATAAAAAAATGAGAAAGCTGCCTCTCCCGTGACTAATATTAGTTTGCTACTGCACTTTTTTAACCAGATCTTCATTGTATGATATGAAATAATTGAGTATAATGATTACAACTTGTAAATTATATTGTAAAAACGAGGAGTGAAAAAGTTATGAGAAGAAAAAACATGTGGGCCAGCAGACTGACAGTAATCCTGCTTTGCACTGTTTTATCAACAGAGCCAATTGCAATCTATGCAGAAGATTTTTCTGATGGAACTGCAAATACAGAGATGCAGGATAAAACAGAAATTCCAGAAAGTACAGAATCTTATCAGAACACCGAATCTCAAATGGATGCGGATCCGGAATCCCTGTCAGATGAAATCGAATCACCTGAGCAGGATTTCGAATCGGAAGAAGATGCATTTTCATCCGGAATCCCGGATGCACAATCAGAAGATGCGCCATCTGCAGAGGCTGTGCGAAGTGGAACCTGTGGAAAGAACGTTACATGGACTCTGCAGAATGGAGTATTAACTGTAGAGGGAAACGGCACAATGGATGATTTTTACAAAATAGTAGACTGGGAAACAGGTGAACCGGTAAATTCACATCTGTGTCCATGGGAAGATTATGCAGATGAGATCGTGGAAGCAGATATCAAAGACGGAGTTACATCAATAGGTGACATTGCATTTTTTAACTGTAATAATCTTCGAAAAGTTGTGATTGGAAATTCTGTGAAGCGAATCGGTGAAAAGGCATTTGCAAACGATCACGCCCTGGCAGACATTACTATCGGTAATTCTTTGGAAATCATTGAAGATGATGCTCTTTATGGATGTGGCATAAAAAAGCTTGTATTACCTGCAAGTCTGAAAGAGATAAGTTCCTTTGGCCTGGTTTCTTTATGGGAACTGGAGGAAATAGACATTCCGGATAATGGTGTTTTTAAGTCCATAGACGGAGCCCTATATATAGATCAGGGAAAAACACTTTTACTCTATCCACCCAAACGTACGGGTGAATATGTGATCCCGGATGGAGTGACTGCGATTGGAGGAAATGCTTTCTCATCTACACATCTTACAAAAGTTGTAATTCCGGATACGGTTAAGGAAATTGGAATGTGTGCATTTAGTTACAGTAACTATCTTACTACGATCATTTTTGGGAATGGAATTACAGAAATTCCATCGATGTGCTGTTTTTACTGCAAAGCACTTACTTCTGTGACACTTCCGGAAGGGCTGAAAACAATAGAATATTCTGCTTTTGATTCCTGCACATCATTAAAAAGCATCACTGTTCCTTCTACCGTTACAAACTTAGGACAGGACGCATTTGATAATGGAACAAAAGTAACTTTTCTGAATCCGTCTTTCTCCCGGCTGGAGGATGGCAGCTATATAAACGGAATCAATGTAAACGTAGAGGCAAAAGAAATGTATGCAAAAGCCTTTCAGGTCCTTGATCTTGTAAATAAGGAAAGAGCAAAGCAGGGTCTCTCACCACTAACAATGGACAGCAGCCTTCTTGATACTGCGATGCAGAGAGGATTTGAAAATGTACTCCACTGGTCTCACACCAGACCGAGCGGTCAGGATTGTTTTTCCGCTAATAGTCTGATGATGGGAGAGAATATCGCAATGGGGCCTGATGCTGCCGGGCAGGTTATGAACCTGTGGATGAATTCAGAGGGACACAGAAACAATATTTTGTCAGCAAGATTCAGAAGTATCGGAATTGGATGTGTATGTTACCAGGGAATCTACTATTGGGTACAGTGCTTTGGTGAACAGCTGAGTTCAACAGCAGACAGCACCTCTTATACAGACAAAACCAACAGCAGAAATGTACTGGTAAACTACACCCCAAAATATTATAAAGCATCCCTGCAGGTTTCAAAAACATCACTGCAGAAAGGCCAGACAGGGGAAGTAAATATTTTCTGGGATGATCTTCCACTTAAAGGTTCCGGTGCGGTCATAGAATCTTCTGATCCATCTGTATGTAGGGTAAAGGATGGAATCATTACAGCAGTCGGAGAAGGAAAAACAGATATCCGTATGTACTTTGAAGGACATCCGGAAACGACTCTTACCAAAACGATTCAGGTTACAAAGCCCACAGATATCCAGAAAAAAGTAAAAGTTACATTTAACGCCAATGGTGGGTCTGTAAGTATAAAATCAAAAAATATAACTGTGAAATCCAAAATCGGAAAGCTCCCGATACCTCGCAGAAAGGGCTATGTTTTCGTCGGATGGTATACTGCAAAGACCAAAGGAAAGAAAGTGATTTCTTCTACTAAGATCACTAAAAAGCAAACCTTGTATGCTCATTGGAAAAGATCATAAACTATACAGTTTTTTCAAACATGAGAAGAGCCCCAGTCAATTAAGGCTGGGGTCCTTCTTATATGCACATAAAAAGATCTGGAAATTAGATTGTCAGATCCTTCGGGCTTATCACGTAAGAGAATTTGTCGAAATGTGTCATTTTGTCAATATATTCGAGGGTTTTCGCTTCAACAAATATTTCAAATTTAAGAAGAATAAAATCATTATAACTGCCCAAGAAGACTCGGGCAATCCAGTGACAAAGGAGAGAAGCTGGTTAATGACAAACTAAGAAGTCAGCAGAATCTTTAAATCAGTTGATCCATCAATAGGTCTATCATTTATAAAGTTGTAAACTGGTGCCTCTTTTATTACATATCCCTAATTTTATATTTCTTTTATGGATCTTTTAGGAAGGCTTCATTCTTTTTATTTATCCTTCGGAGTGTCAGACCCCAATATATCTTGCAAAAGGAATTGAGAATTATCTGACAGATTTGTCGAAATCTTTATACTGACATGGATATCAGATTTTTGCTGGAGGGATTTCATGTTCCGGGAATCACAGTGCGTACTGCTATAGAGAAAAAACTGGTCTATCATCAGGAGGGAGGCTATTATGAATGATACAGCATATGATCCATCATATCTGGACAGTATGAAACTATCCGGCAGATATTTATTTAAACTGATCGCGCGAAACTGTCCGGACTGCTTTGATACGATCCGCAGATATATGAAAAGTGACTACCGCAAATATATGGATATGGGAAATCCATTGTATCTGTGCAAGACACCAAAACAAATCCTGGGAAATATGGGAATTACCATAAACGCAAAGGCAGAAATAAGTAATACTTATGATGAATTCATTCTTGAATGGATGTCAGATTGTTATGTTACCCTGCAATGGAGATACCGGCTCTGGTCATCAGAGATGATAGATATGGTAAAGCCCGAAAAACTGTATAAACAATATTACCCTTTACATGAAACTTCCCTGTCTAATGCAGTCGTTAAAATATACAACATTTACCATCTGGAGAAATTATCTGCACATCGTGCCAAACGAATTTATTAGAAAATAATCCATTTGGATAATTAAATACAGATTCCTAAAAAAGAAGGCTCCAGCCATTTCGGCTGGAGTTTTTCTTTTTAGGAAACAGCTCTGATAAATTCCTGACGCACTTCTTCGTTTGGAATATAAACTTCTCCGGAATCATCATACGCCAGATATCCCAAATGTACCAGTAAAGTTAGGACATCATCCCTTCCCTGCAGTGACGTCATGTCATTTTGAAAAGTTCCGGTGTCTATCCTGCATTTCTGGTTTATAACGGCTTCTATAATAGAATTTGGACTGTAGACATGGCCAATCTTATTGAACCGGTATCCATCATACTACTTATTTGCCTCGTTGAAATCAAGTGCATGATCCTGACAAAGCTCGCAGCCTTCAGAGTGTCAGACCCCAATGTGGTCAACCTAGCGTCAACTTAGGGGCATATTAGCGAATATCCTCTAATGCAAACTACAAAATTAATCGGTTTATGACAGAAAACAGTTGCTGTTTTGTTGGAAACCAGAAGATTCATAAAAATTGCCGCACTTAAATAAGCCTATTGATGAATGCTGGCTCTATTTTAAAAAGAAGCTTTTTTATTTCGGAAATGTGAACGTCCCTTGGATTTCAATTTCTTCCTTGGAAACGACCTGCCGGGCAGGAGCTGTGATCTGCAGCGTACAGCATCTGTATATAACTGTTCAATAATTGAAAGCTCAAACAGTCCGCAGAGTATTTTGGGAACAATACTTTTGATCCGTCCAATGATAAATGCACGATTGGCCTGATAACGGAACTTATTTGTGCTTTTGGCAGAAATCTGTATTTCTTCATCTGCTTCATTTTTTATAAGAGAGGCCAGATTCGATAAAAGCATATTTATATAAAATTCCTGCTGTATAGACACTGCAGTAGCACCGGAAAACTCTTCCATGGCAAAGCGGCTTTTTAGTTCTTTGTACTTAAGTTCTACAGGCCATCTGTAGAAGTAAAGTTCCCGGAACATATCTTTTGTAACAGCAGGATCAAACAGGTTTGTTGCAAGATATTCTTTTGTACCATCATCAAGCGGAATCTCAAGGACACGTATGGGTACATCGGAAGTACCTTCTTTTGAAGTTCCCTGAAGAATGGAAATCATATCACCATTGCATTTTTTAGATAAATTGATTCCCTCTTTCAGTCTCATAACACAGAGATGCCCATGCTCTACACAGTAGCGGAACATATCTTCTGAATAATAACCTCTGTCAAAAATAATAATACTGTTGTTATATAGTCCCATATCTTCAAGAACTTCAAGATGTTCTAATGCAGCTGCTCGTTCAGAAGAAAGAAATTTATGGATAGATGCATGAAGGATATAATCATCCAGAACATCATAGATTATTGAAGCCAGTCCCATGGTATAACGTCGGTTTGGATCAGGATAGCTGGACATTTCGCCAAAAAAATCAAACGTCGATTTTGAATTCGGAAGTTCGATCCTGGAACCATCTACTGCAAAAAGATGATAACCCTGCCACAGCTTTCTTGAAGGGATCTGGCTGTAAAACAGATCAACAGAAAGATAATAAAGTTCCTTGAACAGTGAAGGATTAATGAACTGTCTGGCTTTGGAAAGTGCCTGTTTTGAAACATCCGGAAAAGAAAGCGTGCCCAGTTCTTCTCTGATCTGTGAAAGATTCTGGAACATGGAAGCTTTTGAAGAGAAGAACAGATAAATAATAACTTGCAAAAGTGAAAGTTTTCTTCGCCGTACAAAATGTTTTTCCACCCGATGGGGTTCCAGTTTATCTTGATCTGTGATATAATCTTTAATGGATTGGACGATATTTTTACAAATATTAGTTCGATTCATATGGCATACCTCCTACGTATTGGAATAGATAAATATTTCGCTGGTAACGTAATATTGCTTAATCTATAAACCACATATTTAGGAGGATATGTCAAGATATTTATATAAAAAATCCAGAATATAAGCCCAGAATCGTTGAATTTTCAGCATTCTGGGCTTAAGTTGACCACATTGGTGTCAGACCCCAATGTGCATCTGGATTTTTTTATTTTAACATATTTATTGTTTATATGTAAACGGTAGAACCTGAGTACCTTTTTATTCACTTCAAGTTATGCCATAATCATACTCAACAAAATAACATAGTCAAAAAAGTTTAGTACTTAACTTTTTTAACTGACTATGATTCAGAGGAGGAAATATTATGGCTACGCAAACCAGCCTTGTAGCTCAGCAGGTCAGGATTAGACAATGGGCAGAACAGATCCGGAATTGTCAGAACCGTCCCAAAGGGATGGATGTTGAAACCTGGTGTACCCAAAATAATCTTACAAAAGCCAACTATTATTACCGTCTCCGGCGTGTCAGGCAGATATGCCTGGATCAGATGCAGGACACAGAAACCACTGCTTTTGTGGAACTGCCCGCACCTGCACCAGATCCAAAGAAAACAGATACTCCAAAAGAATCCGGTACATGCATTTCAGCAGGAACTCTGCCAATGATCCGTATTAAAAATACCAGGGGACTGTCAGCTGAGATATTTTCCGGTACTTCACCGGAAATGCTCTGCCATCTCATAAAGGCTTTTACCCATGCTGAATGATGCAGATGCTTCCGGATTTAAAAAGGTGTATCTGGCGATGGGATTTACGGATCTCCGTCGTGGGATCGATGGACTGGCAACGATCGTACGCTTTCAGTTTAAGCTTGATCCTTACGACAAAAATACACTGTTTCTTTTCTGTGGAAGAAGATGTGACCGGATCAAAGCACTGCTCTGGGAAGGCGATGGTTTTCTCCTTATGTACAAGAGACTCGATAATGGTGCATTCCGGTGGCCCCGTTCGGCAGATGAGGCAATGGCGATCACAGACGACCAGTACCGTATGCTGATGCAGGGACTGGAGATCGTTGCACGCCATCCGATCTCTGAGCTGAAAGAGCCCCCCCCCGCATTATGTAGCCTGTGCAAAATGCCGAAAATAAAAAAGTACCAAAACTGTAAAAATGATGTGTATCAACCGGATGAAAAAGGTTATCCACAAACAGTCTTTTCCCATTCCATTTGTTATCGTGTGAATAGAAAAACTGTTGTGGATAATACATCTGAAAAGCTGTAAAACAACGGCTTTCCAGATGTGTTATCCACCGTCATTATGACGAAAGCCCATATCTGAAGGATTGGCGGAAATACAAAAATTCTGTTATAATCGGAATCAGTATAAAGACAGGAGTTCCGGTTATGACGATCAAGTACACAAAAGAACAACTGAATAAGTTTGATAAGGATCTGCTGATAGAGCTTTTTCTTGGGATGCAGGGACAGATGGAAGAATTGTCCAGGCAAACGCAGGCCTTAAATGACAGGATGCAGCTGATGATGGAACAGATGGTCCTTTTCCAGAAGAACCGTTTTGGCAGATCCAGCGAAAAAATGGCGGATCCTGAACAGATACGTTTCATGGAAGTAGACGGGACTATCGTATTTTTTAATGAAGCAGAGGCAGTCTGCGACCTGGATGCACCGGAACCTGATGACCTGGAACTGAAAGCACCCAAAAAGAAAAAACAGCCAGGGAAAAAAGCGGCTGATATAGCAGGGCTGACAGTAAAACGTATTGATCACTATCTGAAAGAGGAAGAACTGACGGCTGAGTTTGGTGAAAACGGATGGAAACAGCTTCCGGATGCCATTTCCCGATGTTATCAGTTCATTCCGGCCAGTGTCGTGATAGAGGAACATCATATCGGCGTTTATTCCAGTAAACTGGATGAACACATGATAAAGGCACCCCATCCCAGAAATCTGCTTCATGGAAGCCTTGTATCCCCGTCCCTTGCTGCGGCAGTCATAAATGGTAAGTATGTAAATGCGGTACCTCTCTACCGTCTTGAAAAAGAATTCGAAAGGTACGGGCTTGCCATTACCAGACAGAACATGGCGAACTGGATGATCCGTCTTGGGGAAGAATATCTGAGAACCATGTATGATTATCTGCATAAACTTCTGTATGATTATCATGTGATACAGGCAGATGAGACTCCTGTACTTGTAAATAAGGACGGGCGTCCTGCTGGCAGCCAGAGTTACATGTGGGTGTACCGGTCCGGCTTTATGTACCGGGATCGTCAGATCATCCTTTATGAATACCAGAAAACGCGTAATGCATCCCATCCCCGGGAATTCCTGAGGGATTACACCGGGATCTGTGTTACGGATGGGTACCAGGTATATCATACATTGGAAAAGAAGCGTGAAGATCTGAAGATCGCAGGCTGCTGGGTTCACTGCAGGCGCAGGTTTAACGATGCACTGGAAGTGATACCAAAAGCACACCGAAAGGAATCGATCCTGCATCTGATCATGAAACAGATACAGGCCATTTACCGGGAAGAGGGAAAACTGTCTGATTTTTCTACGGAAGACAGGCTCATGCAGCGTCAGCTTGTGGTAAAACCACTGGTGGATGCTTTCTTTGCGTACCTGAAACAGAATGAACCTAAGATTCCAAAGAACGGTAAAATACGGGAAGCATTTACATATGCACTGAACCAGGAAAGCTACCTGAAAGTCTTTCTGGAAGATGGGGATGTTCCAATAGACAACAATGCCAGCGAACGTGCGATCCGTGGATTCTGTATAGGGAAGAAAAACTGGGAGATGATCGATACGGTCAATGGAGCCAATAGTTCAGCGATCATCTACAGTATCGCAGAAACTGCAAAGGCGAATAACCTGAAATCTTTCGATTATTTCGAATATCTGCTTACGGAGATTCCTAAACATGTAGATGACAAAAACACAGATTTTCTTGCAGAACTTCTGCCATGGTCAGATATGTTGCCTGAAAACATTAGAAAGCCGCAAAAAGCCAGCGGAAAATAAACAGACCGCAAAAGCGGTCTGCTATTTGTCAAGGTACTCGTATTCTACCGTTTACTTTATATCGTTGCCAAATATGAGGTATTCCGTTTCCATTCAAAAATAAATGTTCTTTATTTTTATTCTTAAATTTGTAATGGTAATGTGGTCCTGCTTTGCTGGGCCACTGCATATAAGAAGAGCCCCGGTCTTAATTGGCCGGGGCTCCTCTTTTAGGAATCTGTATGAATACCCAAATGGATTATTTTACAGTTACTTTCTTTGTGTTGGACCATTTACTGAATACTTTCTTGCCATCTTCAGATGTTTTGTTGAAGGAATGAAGTCCAGCATAGTAGGTTCCTTTCTTCACATTCTTAAATGTTACAGTTACTGTGTTGCCTTTGATATTTTTCTTAACAAGTGTTCCGTAGTCTACCGGACGTTTTTCGCCGTTTACACTCTTAACAGAATTTCCAAGAACAACATCATATCCTGTTGCATTTTTGGATGCTGTATAAGTTACAGTTACTGTGTTTCCACTTGTCTTTACGCTTGTTATAGTTGGAGTAGATGGTGTTGTGGCTGTTACCTCAAATTTATAGATATTTGACCATGCACCAAATACTTTCTTACCATTCTCATCACGTTTCCAAGCGTGGCAGTATGCATAGTAGGTGCCTTTCTGTACGTAATGGAAGTCTGTGTTTGTCTTCAGGATGTTCTTGCTGATGTCTACACGGCCGTTCTTGTAGTCTTCCTCAGTAGCGATTACGTAGTCGTATCCAACTGCGCCGTCTACTTCGCTGGAAAGTACAGGTGTTGCTGTGTTGCCTTTGACAACTACATTGGAAATCATTGCTTTGCCGACTTCCGGTTTAGCTTCTACGATATTGAATGTAGCATCTTTAGTTCCCTTATAGTTCTTTCCTTTTGCTGTGATGGTTACAGTACCAACACCAACTTCTTTGTTCTCGCCATAAGATAAAGTATAATCTACATCTGGTGTCAGGATAACATCGCCATTCATTACTGTGACAGCAGGTGTGATCTGGCTTCCTGTATAGGTCTGGTCTGCAATAGTGGATACAGCTACTTTGGAAAGATCCTTTGCAACTACATTATAATGTACAGAAAGTGTGTTTACATCTTTTCCATTAATTGTATAGTTGTCTGTATTCTTAAGGGTAATGATCGCTTCGCCTTTATCGCCTACATTTACGCCACCCTTATATTTTACAGTATAATCAGTTCCTTCTGTTAATGCTTTTCCACTTACCGGATTTTTAACTGTCAGTGTTGGAACAGCTACTTTTCCACCGGCATACTCAGCATCGCTGACTGTTACATCAGAGCTTGTGAGATCTGCTTTTACGATATCAAAAGCAACTCTAATCTTTCCGGCATAGTTTCCGATACCATGTGCCTCAACATAAGCTCCCGGATAATTGGAAGCAGAAAGGTCTTCTTTGCCTGTTCTTGTATAGCAGTTTACGTTGTTTACATAAACGATTTCATAATCTTTGCCTTCAACCAGTTTGGATGGTTCTGCGGTAAATTTAACAGCAGGTTTAATTTCTTCACCGGTATAAGTCTGGTCTGCAATGGAAGTTACATTGAATTTTCCTTTCAGGGAATCACCTACAATCTTAAAGGTTGTGGTAAGAGTTCCGCTGTAAGATCCTTTTCCTTCTACTACCATAGTAGCAGTACCAACATTTACATTATCTTTGTAAGTTACAGTGTAATCTCTGCCTTCCTGAAGTTTATTGTTATTTGCATCAACAACAACATAACTTGGAGTGATGGCAGCACCATCTTTGTAAATCTCATTTAAAAGGACACCATCAGCATCTTTATAAACAGATGCATCTGTACCAGGTCTAAATTCTTTTACAATCTTTCCTTTTTCAAGGGAAGTACTTGTGATGTTGAATGTCTTAACTAATGTTCCTGTATAACGGTTTCCTTTACCAATAACTTTAACAGTTGCAGTTCCGGCAGCTACATTGTTGCTCCATTCAGTAGTATAATCAGTACCCTCTACCAGTGTATATTTTCCGTCTAAGTCAGTGATAGTCAAAGTTGGGCGGATTGCTTTTCCTGTCCATTCCTGATTTGCGATATCGGCAAATTTAATATCTGTTGCAGTCAGTTTCTTAGCAACGATATATTTATTTACATAAGTATAACCGGTATAATTGCCATCTTCATATGTGGTGTAATCATTAGCATTTTCTGCATAATGAGCCCATGCAGTAATTTCAAAGTGTCCCGTAGATGTATCTTTTTCATCTGCTCCTGCGTTCCACTTAACTTTTACATCAGTGTAATCCTTGCCCTCTTCCAGAGTCATTCCATTGTAGGACAACTTAAGCTGTGGTGCATAAACCTCTTTTGCATTTGCTTTTGTTGCAAGAGGATTAAATACGATAGGAGCAGTTACATCAGTAACTTCTGATAAATTCTGCTGTAAAATATCAAATTTAAATGTTCTGCTTCCAGTATATTTGCTGCTGTCACGCATTGTAATTGTAACAGTTGGAGCTGGGTTTGCACCATGTAAAGCAGCATTTGTATTCTGGGAATAAGTTACATCATAGTCAACACCGGCAATAAGATCCTCGTAGATATTATTTCCGCTTTTGTCAACACCTTTTACATGTTTCAGGCGATTTAATCCACTGAAAGTTACCTTTTTACCACTGTATACAACAGCCTTTGTATTATCATCAAGTTTTACCTGATTTGTGCTGTTTCCATTAACAACAAAGACTGGTCCGTTGATAGCTTTTGCGATTTCTGAAAGGAAAGCATCTCCAGAAGAAATTCCGGCATCTGCGGTCTCTGTCTTGTCAGCAAAAATATCAGAATCTGTTACTGTTTCAAACTCTAATGTTTTGCTTCCGTAGAAGTTCTCTCCTGCATTATAGTCTGTTGCAGATTTAGCTTTACCAGAGATGGTTACCGTTGTTTTAAGACCGGCAATATTGTTGGTATCATCATCTTTGATTTCAAAGTTGATTCCATTTGTTGATGTTGTTGGGTCAACTTTCTTTCCTGCCTGATCGTATACATCAAAGTAGTCAGTAAATGGAACTTCGCCTGGGTCACATTCGTCAGCAGCTTCTGCTACGATTTTTTTCCCTACTGGCCTTGTAGTAGTTTTCTGTACGATTGTCAGATTGTCTAAAGATGCAGGGGTGATAATGAATTTAGTGCTTGCAGAACCTGTGTATTTATCTTTGCCAGTAACAGTTAAATCTACACCATTGGAAACATCTAATACGTTAGATTCTTCTGGTTTTGCAGTTACATCGTGTTTAACAGGTGCACTTGTTGTATAATCTTTGCCTTCTGTGAGGTTTACCGGACCAGTTGGGAGTTCCAGTGTCACAGATTTAATAACTGGCTTAATACCCTGAGTATTATACTCATAACTCTGCTTTTCTAATGTTACTGTAGCATTAGCAATGCTGAAAGCAGAAGTATTAATGTTCATAATCTTTGCTCCCTTATAAGGAGAGGCAAGATTAAAGGATACTGTATAGTCTCCGGTTTTATTTGCAACGTATCCGTCTACAGTATAAGCGGTACCTTTAGTAAGGTTATCAGATCCAACATATACTTTTACACCATCAAGTTCAGCTTTGGATGTAAATTTGTGATTAGAAGCTATTACATTGCCACTAGCATTCTTTAAAGTAATATCGTCAGAAGATACTTCTTTAGGCTGTACAGTGATTTCATTTGTGTAACCATCTTTCTGGTCAGTACCATCATAGTATGTAATTTTCTGGCGGAGTTTAATAGTGGTTGCTTTTTTAAAGAAATTGCTGTTGTTTGTTCCATATTTTGCAAATTTCTGAGTGACTTTTAAAGATCCATCAGGCTCTCCCTGAATATCTTTCCACTCATCTTTTCCAGACTCAGCATCACATACCTGCCATGTGTAACTGGTTGGGGTGGTAATCTTAGTATCAAGAGATGATTTGATGGTAACTCCCCATTGATTGTTCCAGTCTGAGCCATCAGCCTTAACAATTTTAGCAATAACCTGATCAACCTGACCTTCGGCTTTTGTTACGTTAAAATCGTATGTTTTTTTACCATCCACATCTTTGTAGTTAAAATGATTTTTGAACCTGATATGTGCGATCTTCTCATTAGCATTCTTTTCTGTATAAGCGATAGTGTAATCTGTATCTTTTTTCAGATCATATACTCCATCGTTGTTTTTAGGATCAATATTATCATAATATTTATCGCAATAGTCGGATTCGCTATATTTGTTTGTTTTATCTACAACCTGAACGGATAAATTTTTGATGTCACTTTCTTTTAAGGTAATAGGATTAGTGGTAATTTCTTCACTATTTAAAAACAGTTTAACCTGATCTACATTAATTTCAGCGGTCTGTTTTTTTACCTGAACACCAGTATTGCACTCGCAAGAATAATTTTTTCCAGCATTAGCACTAGTTAACTCAAGTGTTATTTTCTTTCCTACATATTCTTTCTTTAAATCTAATGAAAGTGTTTCAGTAAAAACATGGCTACTACCATCAGCGTTTATAATGCCTGTTGCTCCAGCAATTGCATCCTTATCGGCATACCACTGATATGTTAAAGAATCTATAAAGTCGGTTGAATCAAAAGATCCATCAGGCTTAAAATTATTTTTATTTACAGTTCCGGAGATTGTTACGTCTACACTATTTCCCCATGCAACATCTCCACTTTCAGAAACTGTCCATGTTGGATCGGTATATTCATTGGTTCCAGTGGCTACGTCTGCTGTATCATCAGGCTGTACAGCAGGAGTATTTTCATTAGACTGTGCAGTAGCATCTGTAAAACTATCTGATTCTACAGCTTCTGCACTTGTACCGTCACTGAACGCATCAGCAGCCCAAACCGGTACATTAGAAGTAGCAAGCATTGCAACAACAAGTGACATACTTAATGTCTTTTTTGCCATGCCCTTCTTTGTGTTTTTAATCTTTGTCATGATTATAGTTCCCCTTTGGGTGGTGTACAGGTTATTTTGGGAGGAATTTTCGTATAGAAAATAGTGTTTAGACTTGGAGAATAGATGGATTTTGTGATTTATAAATGGATAATTATTGGCGTTAATATTATAAATATACAGTTATTACAAATAAACCAGATAATTTATCGGATAATTCTTTCGGTTTTCCTCTGCCATTTTTACGAAAAAAGCTCTCAACCGTATCAGTAAATACAGTTGAAAGCTTCCTTCGCTTTGGGTAAATTCTACACTTGTTATGCATATTTCATTAAAAGAAAAGTATAAAGGCATTTCTATTCGAAAACAGTTTTAAGCACTAAGTGTTATTCCGATAGATTCTGCAATCTCTTTTAGCTTTTCTGTGGCATATCCGGTGTATCTTTCAATTTTATCAACAGGCTCTTTGTCTCTGAGCATCATCTTTGCAAGGGACAGATTTTTCTTTTCTACGCCCTGTTCAATACCCTGTTCAATACCTTGTTTAATACCCTGCTCGATGCCCTGCTCAATTCCCTGATCGACCAGTGCTTTTCCCAGATTACACATATCCTGCACCTCACTTTCGAATTCTTCTGTCATGGCGATGTCAAAATCTTCCTGCAGACGTTTTTTCTTTGTCTCCGAGGAAAGGGAAAAAGAGAAGAGTGTGTTCAGCAGATCCAGAATCTCCAGGTCACTTTCCCTGTCCGCATCCCCTAGGTTTACAATAACCACTTCCATAAGGTCATAACTGTCCGGGCTTTCATAAGGTTTTCCTAATACCGCATCCTGTACCGTATGATATCTGAAAATTCCGTTTCTTCTTTTTTTTGCCGGATCTGGACAGATCCAGATGCTGTATACTTTCTGAAGTTTCTCATAGTGTTCATTGGTAAAGACCGTTCCATACTGCTCAGAAATCATCCTCGCACAATAATAAAATCCTCTGGTAACCAGCGGATATCCAGGTGTGTCATTTAACTGGATCTCCAGATTGATGATCAGCTGTACCGGCTCTCCAATGGATGGTATGTATGCCCTGAAACGGATATCATAATATACCGTCTGGTCTTTGATGGCATTTGCCTCGGAATTAAGGCTGTCGATCCGTTCGTTTCCATCCAGGGGACCGGTGTGGTCAGTCTGGTCCTGATGCACGGCCCGGCTGGAGATCTCGATGTCACTTTTCAGACAGTTCTCGCAGATAAAACGGATACTGTATTGTGAAAATTCTTTTGTACAGGATTTGAGAATCCAGGCAGCAACTGCCTTATAAGTTAATAGTTTTTTGGCGCATTCATCATACCTTGCACGGTCCGCAGCAAGATCTATGGTCTGCGCCAGATTCGTTTGTCGTACTATGGATGTCACCTCCTGCCATCTGTTTTGTAATTATATTTTAGCAGAGCAGTGGTTCATTTACCAGAGAAATTTTTCGACAGATACCGGAAAAAAGTGACAGGTGGGAACAGAGTTCTTTCCGGGTGACGGATATCATTATTATCCATGACAGAGAAGAACCCCGGCCATATCGACCGGGGTTCCCTCTTTTTAGGAATCTGTATTTTTACCCAAACGGATTATTTTACAGTTACTTTCTTAACGTTTGACCACTGGCTGAATACTTTCTTGCCGTCTTCAGAAGTTCTGTTGAATGCGTGGAGACCTGCATAGTAGGTTCCTTTCTTCACATTCTTGAATGTTGCAGTTACAACATTGCCTTTAATGTTCTTCTTAACCAGCTTGCCGTATTCTACCGGACGGTATTCGCCGTTTACTTTCTTAGCTGCGGAGCCGAGAACTACGTCATAGCCGTCAGCGTTTGCTGCTTTTGTATAAGTTACGGTTACAGTATTGCCTTTTGCTTTTACGCTTGTGATCACTGGCTGTGAAGGTGTGATTGCAGATACAACAAATGGATATGCGTTGGACCAGTCACTAAATACCTTCTTGCCGTCAGCACCGCGTTTCCAAGCGTGGCAGTATGCATAGTAAGTATCCTGCTGAACGTAGGTGAAGTCTGTGGTAGTCTTAACCTGGTTCTTGTTTACTGCAGCGTAGTCTTTGTTTGTGATTATAGGATACAGTGTAGTTTGTACACAGATTACCCAGGCAGCGCATGAATAGCTGCCTGGTGCGGAAGTTAGATACAAAAAGCCGCATACACCGGTACAATCTGGTAGTGTTCTTTGCTTTTGAAGTCTTCTGTGGAGAGAAGATACATTTGTTTAAGCTGCTCCAGAGGACATGAAGAGTCTGTCTGGTGTCTGCTATTGTATAACCGCATAAGATTCCTGCATTTCTGATGCGGGGTAATGCGGTAGTCTGCAGCTATAAAGTGATTATTTTTGGACAGTAAAAATGGAACTTCTGCCTGGTTGCCGCTGGACCAGTAGGAGAGTGTGTAACCGTTCTGGATAAACTGCTGTGCGAGGAAGGTTTCTGTGCAGGCAGTGTTTGCGATGCTTTCTTCGCCGGTGAGGAGCTGATAAGCAGGGATTTTGAGCATGCGTGTGCAGAGTCCTGTGTCTATAGGATACAGATGCAGATTAATTTGTTGTCTGGCAGCATTTTTGCCATCCTGATTATCATGGCATGGCAGCACAAGTCCGTTCTGGATGAGCCACTGCAATGGTTCCTGGTAGGTTTTGGCGGTGGCGCCTTTGGCGATGCGTGTATATTGAAATTTGCGGCTGGTTCTTCCGAGTTGCGATGGGATGGACAGCCAGCTGTTGCGGCAGTATCGTGCAGTTCCTTTGGGAGCGAGCGTACTAATATCATTGAGAAACAGATCGAGAAGCTTTTGCTGGGTATCGGGTACCATCAGAAGCTTCTTTTCTTTTTTGTATTCCATAATAGCAGCAGGCATTCCGCCGATGATCTGGTAGAGACGAAATTGCGAGAGGGCTTTTTGGTGAAGGTCTTTTCCCATAGGTGTAAAACTGGTGAAATGGGAGCGGATCTCACGGGCGAGAGCAAACTCGGCATTTGCCCAGAGAAATTCTTCGAAATCCAGAGGATAAAGTGTGAGGATGTCGAAGTCGTGGTGTGAGTAGAGGCCAGAGTTTCCCACAATTCTGGTAACAGCAGCGATGTGATATTGTGGAAAGTCTGCAGCGATCGCAGAGAGGAGTGTGGAAATCTTAAGGGTGCATTGGATGTTGTCGAGGATCAGCAGGGAGGAGGAAGGTCGCAGGGGTTTGTCTGCGTAGGTTTCCAGAAAGAGAAGCGCCTCCTGTGGGTCATGGGGAGTTGAGAGGTAGTTGGCAGCAGGCTGGTCTGTTTCGAGATTGATGTAGAGAATGTTGTCGTATTGTTTGGATGCAAAGTCCATAAGCAGCCAGGTTTTGCCTGTCTGGCGGAGCCCCTGCAGAATTAAAGGCTTTCGTGTTGGGGATTTTTTCCAGTGAATCAAAGAGTCAGTACATTTTCTTCTCATAAAAAACCTCCTTTTTTTACTGAAATTGCGGAGCAGTTATTCGATGTAAAGTTACGTTAGCGAATAATCCAAAGATAAGGATTCTAACTCGCAGGGATATAGGGCTGATTCTTATTTTATATAGTTATGTTTGAATTATAAATGGAAATCCCATAAAAATCCATACATAAATATCGAAAAATGTCGATTTACACACTTTTAAATATTTGTTATCGTAATTATGTCGACAATATAACGGTTATGATAATGTATAGGAGGATTTCTATGAAGAGAATTAACGCAATCTATGCAAGGCAGTCAGTGGACAGAGCGGACAGTATTTCTATTGAGAGTCAGATTGAATTCTGTAAGTATGAATTAAAGGGCGGCGCTTTTAAAGAATACAAGGATAAGGGATATAGCGGGAAGAATACAGTCAGGCCTCAGTTGCAGCAGCTTTTGACGGATATCCGACGTGGGGAAGTGGAGAAGGTGATCGTTTATAAACTGGACAGGATCAGCCGTTCTATTCTTGATTTTTCAAATATGATGGAGCTGTTTCAGCAGTATCAGGTGGAGTTTGTCTCCTCAACAGAGAGGTTTGACACTTCCACACCGATGGGGCGTGCAATGCTTAATATCTGTATTGTGTTTGCACAGCTTGAGCGTGAGACGATACAGAAGCGTGTCAGCGATGCTTATTATTCCAGAATTCAGAAGGGGTTTCGCATGGGTGGAAAGCCTCCTTATGGGTATCGCCTTGAGGAGGTTATGATGGAGGGAATCCATACGAAGAAGTTGGTGGAGGAGCCACAGGAGGCGGCAATCGTGCGGGAAATCTTTGAGATGTATGAGAAACCTTATACTTCTTATGGGGATATTACCAGATATTATGCGGAAAAAGGGGTGCAGTTTTATGGGAAAGAGCTTATACGCCCAATGCTCGCGCAGCTTCTGAGAAATCCTGTCTATGTTCGCGCGGATATGGATGTATATCGCTTTTTTAAGAGCCAGGGTACAAATATTGTGAGCAGACAGGAGCAGTTTGACGGGATTCATGGATGTTATCTGTATCAAGGAAGGGACGCAGCGGCAGATAAGCTGCAGAATCTAAAAGGGCATATGCTTGTGGTTGCTCCGCATGAGGGACTGGTATCATCGGAACAATGGCTGAATTGCAGGATCAAACTCTTTGGAAATAAGACGATTCAGGCAAACAGAAAGGCTGTGAATACCTGGCTTGCCGGGAAGGTAAAATGTGGCCATTGTGGTTATGCTCTTATGAGTATAAAAATACAGTCCGGTAAACAGTACTTAAGATGTACGAAACGGTTAAATAATAAGGCTTGTCCGGGATGTGGCAAAATTTATACAGAAGAAGTGGAGAATTATGTATATGGAGAAATGGTGCGCAAGCTGCGTGATGCGCAGACTCCGGTGGGATACACGAAGCTTAATGAAAATCCGCAGGTGAAGCAGATCTATCGGGAAATTGAAGAGATTGAGGAGGATATCTCTGTGCTTGTAGATTCCCTGATCGGCGCGGGAGAAACCCTTACGAATTATATTAATCAAAGAGTAGAACAGCTTGATCAGGCGCGTCAGTTAAAGGTAAAGGAGATGAAAACTCTTGCGGAGAATCATGCGACACCTGAACAGATGGAAAAAGTAGTGTCCAATATAAGTCTCTGGGATGATATCGGATTTGATGAAAAACGATTTACAGTTGATAAGATGATTACATTGTTAAAGGTACTTCCGGGTTCAATTCAGATACAATGGAAGTTCTGATAAATGGAATTGGGGAATATCTTTTAGAGATATTGCAGTAGCTGAGGGATGGAATGACTTATTTATGGAGTGGAATGATCCTGATAGGAATCATATATGGAGCTCTGACCGGAAACTTTAAGGCGGTGACAGAGGCGGCTGTGTCTTCGGGAAAGGATGCGGTGACTTTATGTATTTCTATGGCCGGAATCGTAGCGATGTGGTCGGGACTGATGAAGATTGCACAGGAATCCGGGATGGTGGAGAAGCTTTCCGGGAAAATGCGTCCGGTAATAAGGTTTTTGTTTCCGAGGCTGCCTCTGGAATCGGATGCCTGTAAATATATTTCGCTGAATTTCTTATCAAATATCCTTGGACTTGGCTGGGCAGCTACGCCTGCGGGACTGAAGGCAATGGAGTGTCTTGCTGATCTGGAAGAGGAGAGGATTTCAGTACGGCATGAGAAGTATCCAAAGAGTGCTTCTAAGAATGTTTCTCCGAATGTCTCCCAGACTGCCTCTAAGCCTGCTTCTCCGAATGTTTCCCGAAATGCTTCCATAATGAATCGTTCGCGTGTAGCCAGCAAAGAGATGTGTACATTTCTTATCATAAATATTTCGTCATTGCAGCTGATTCCCGTAAATATGATCGCGTATCGTGCACAGTATGGAAGCATAAACCCGGCGGCGGTGGTGGGACCGGGAATTGTGGCTACTGCGGTAAGTACTGCGACAGCGGTGATTTTCTGCCGGATTATGAACCGCAGAGGGAGGGGGAGATGAAGCTTCTTTCTTTTCTGTCGGATATGATGATTCCGGTTTTTATGCTCTATATTATTCTGTGGGGCTTATTTGCGAAAAGGGATGTTTATAATGATTTTCTGGATGGAGCGAAAGACGGGTTAAAAACGGTAGCAGGCATCTGTCCGGCACTGATAGGTTTGCTGACAGGAGTTGGGATTCTCAGAGGTTCGGGATTTTTGGACTTTGTGGGAAATGTGTTGGGAAAGTTAACGCCAGGTTTTGGAATTCCTTCAGAAATTTTGCCACTGACTATTGTGAGGATGTTTTCTTCCAGTGCAGCGCTTGGGTTGTTGCTGGATATTTTTAAACAGTATGGGACAGATTCGAGAGCTGGGTTTATGGGAGCGGTGATCTTGAGTTCGACGGAGAGTCTGTTTTACTGTATGAGTGTGTATTTCGCAGCTGTGAAGATTGAAAAGACAAGATATACGCTGCCGGGAGCGCTTCTGGCGACATTGACCGGGACGGTAACGGCAATCGTATTGACTGGAATGTATATTTGAATGAAAAAAGCCTTATCATACATAAATTGAATGGTAAGGCTTTTAGAATTTGCAAATATCTGGCTGAATCAATTCTGGGTAAGAGGTTTATTCTTTACCAGCATCTCATGAATAATATTCTGCGTGTATTCTCCGATATGCTTTTTATCTTCTTTGCTCAGCTCATCCGGGTAGATTGGCTTGCCGTATTCTACCACAACTTTTGCAGGTTTTATTTTCGGGAAGTGGGCTTCGAAGATATCGGCGGAATTGCTGATTGCGATCGGAATGACCGGGCATTTTGTTTTTGTAGCGATCTTGAAGCTTCCTTCATGGAATGGGAGCATATCGAGCTCGTCCTGGTTTCTATTTCTGGTTCCTTCCGGGAAGATACAGATGGAAATTCCGGATTTTACTTTATCGACTGCTGTCAGGATGGTTTTCAGACCTTGTTTGATGTCTTTTCTGTCAAGGAAAAGGCAGTGAAGGTAATGCATCCATGTGGACAGGAGCGGGATTTTTTCCATTTCTTTTTTGGCGATGTAGCCTGTGCGGATCGGGCAGCGGGAATAGGTAAGAAGAATGTCAAAGTAGCTTCTGTGGTTGCCGATATAAAGCACTGGCGTATCTTTTGGCACATTTTCTTCTCCAATCACTGTGACTTTGGCGCCGGTAATCCAGAGGATGAAGCGAAATACTGCCTGGATGATTCGGAGAGAGCTGACATCCTTTGTCATAGGAGAAAATTTGCCTATGATCCATTCGACCAGAAGAATAGGAATGGACAGGATCAGATATCCGATCACCACGATACAGACGAGAATAAATCGTATCATTATTTAATTCCTTTCCGGGCATAAAAATGCTCATGTAATGTGACTGTATGTAATCATTCAGCAATCTGCTATCCTGTAAGATTGTTCAAGAAATTAACTTGTTGGTACACCAGGCGTTGAATGATTACGGTGTTCCTTCTATTATAAAGAATTATGGGATATCCTGCAAGAAATAAAAACATAAATTCACGCTGTATGGCTAAGTATTGTTACTGTTCACTGGTAATATCCCGCGAGGTGTTTTTTGTGAGCGAAGGTCACAGAAAACCCGAGACATACCGCGCGAATTTATGCGATTAGCATAAATTCTGTGCATCGCGAAGCGTGTTGCTGGGAACGGAGTGAACAGTAACTAAGTATTTGTTACTGTGAAAAGAGTAAATCAGTAATATGCATTTCAGGAGAATCACGTATGAACAATAGTAATAACCATCCGGATTAAAACATAAAATAGCTAGTAAAGAATGAACATGGGTGCATTATGGGCAAAAAGGCTGCAGGGCTGGTCTGTATATTTCTGCTGATGGTCATATTAACGGGCTGTCAGCTGATCAGAATTGAAGAAGGAGAACGGACACCTCTGAAATATACGATCGTAAAGCAGGAAGAGATCCCGGCGGAGGCTGTGGAGCTGATGGAACAGAAGAAGGAGAAAACATTTCAGATGACATACCAGGTAGGAGATGTACGGTATCTGATGAAAGGATATGGGGAACAGCTTACGGGAGGTTACAGCATTCAGGTGGAGGAGGTTTCTGAATCGGAGAATGCGGTGTTCTGCAAAACGAGGCTGATTGGCCCGGCGGAGGAGAAAGCAGGAAGTGAGCCGTCTTATCCATGTATTGTTCTGAAGATAGCAGAAACAAAGAAGCCTGTGGAGTTTTCCGGGTAAGGACATAAGATGTTATCGGGAGCAGAGCAGGTAATAGTGATAGGTTATTAGGCTATTATTTGGTTCAGAACTATATAGTTGATTGAATCCTGAGTATCTAATTTGAGGGTACAGTGTGCCGGTGGCATACGTTTTGCGTTGGTCAGAGTAAAGGTGAAAAGGTATCATATCAGGAAAGGAATGAAGAAGATTGGAATTAAAAAAAGAGAGTATCCAAATGCTGCGTATCAAGAATAAAGCAACAAGTCAGGTGACTTTTGACGAAGACTATAATGTACCGGATGTGAAACCGGATATCGGCAGGATGGTACAGAGTAAAGCAGAAGTCTCTATGGATGAAGTCCGTCTGAGCGAGGGGAGAGCCCTGCTTAAAGGAACACTGAATGTGGATTTGCTTTACGTCGGGGAAAAAGAGGGAAAAATATACAGTCTTTCAGCGAAGCTTCCGATGGATGAGGTCATCAACCTGGAGGGAATCGAAGGGGGAGATAAGCTGTGCCTGAACTGGGAGATTGAGGATCTCAGTGTTCATGTGATTCATTCCAGAAAATTAAATATCAAGGCAATCGTAACGTTTTATGCGGTGGTGGATGAGCTGGCAGAGGTTAAACTTCCTGCTGCTCTGGATGATGCGGAGATTTCTGTAAAGAAAAAGACAATTCCGCTTATGAATCTGTGCGTACATAAAAAGGACACTCTGCGTATCAAAGATGATATTACCCTTGCATCAAACCGGCCAAATGTGGAGAATCTTTTGTGGTATACCATCGAACCTCGAAATCTTGATATCCGTCCGGAAGAAAATAAGCTCCGGGTAAAAGGAGAGCTGGCAGTTTTTGTTCTATATACAGGTTCGGAGGAAGAAGATCCGCCGCAGTGGCTGGAGTATATTATGCCATTTAATAATGAGGCAGAATGTACCGGCTGTCTGGAGGAACTGATTCCGCATATTGAGGTATCGCTGATTCATCAGGGAATGGAAGTGAAACCCGATCCGGATGGGGAAGAGCGCATTTTGCAGGTGGACGCAGTTCTGGAGTTAAACATGAGGATGTACAAAGAGGAAGAACATGAGTTGCTTCTGGATGCATATAGCCCTGTAAAGGAGTGTGTTCTGCATAGAAAAAATGAGATGCTGGAGAGTCTTCTGGTACGCAATTTTTCCAAATGCAGGCTGACGGACAGAATAGAAGTGAAAGAGAATCAGGGAAAAGTTCTACAACTTTGTCACAGCAGTGGCAAGGTAAAGGTGGATAAGACCAGAATAACGGACAAAGGAATTGTGGCAGAGGGAATTGTGGCTCTTAAGATTCTGTATATTATAGGAAATGATGAGATGCCATTTTATTCCATGGATGCTATGCTGCCGTTTACGCATCTGGTCGAAGCGAAAGATATCGGGCAGGACTGTACGTATTTTCTGCAGGCGGATCTGGAGCAACTTTCCACTGCAATGGCGGATGGAGCTGAGATTGAAGTTAAGGCGGCAGTGGGATTGAATGTGCTGGTGTTCAGACAATGGGAAGAACAGATTATTGAATCGGTGGAGGAACAGCCGCTTGACCGCAAAAAGATTGAAAGTATGCCTGGAATTACGGTTTATATTGTTAAAAATGGGGATACTTTGTGGGACATTGCAAGGAAATTTTACACGACTGTGGATGAGATCTGCAATGTAAACAATCTTGCAGAAAAAGAGGTGAAAGCAGGGCAGCCACTAATCCTGGTAAAGCAGGTGCCGCAATGATTAACAGAGATTATATTTATATGCTGATATTTTGCAATGATATTCCAAAATCCGGGTAAATTCTGTGCATTGCGAAGAGTGTTACCTGGCATGGAGTGAATAGGAATCAATTGAAAAAATGTTCCACAAAAATAAAGAAACATATATTGAAAATAGCTATGAAATGTTTTAAAATATGTACAAAATATTTTATTGTATACAAAGTACAAGAGAAAATCGGAGGGAATTATGCGTTTACGTGCATTTGCAAAGATAAATCTGGGATTGGATATTCTCAGAAAGAGAGAGGATGGTTATCACGAAGTCCGGATGATCATGCAGACAATTCAGATGTATGATGTACTGGAAATGAAGAAAGTGAAGAAACCGGGAATTTCTCTGTCTGTAAATTATCCGTATATTCCCAGCGATGAACGAAATCTGGTGTATAAAGCGGCGAAGCTTCTGATGGATGAATTTCAGGTAAAAGAAGGCGTAGATATCCGTCTTGAGAAATTTATCCCTGTTGCGGCGGGAATGGCTGGCGGAAGTTCAGATGCGGCAGCAGCGATGGTAGGAATGAACCATCTGTTTAAACTGGGGCTTAGTGAGAAAGACCTGATGGATCGTGCAGTGAATATAGGCGCAGACGTTCCTTATTGTATTATGCGTGGAACTGCGCTGGCAGAAGGAATTGGCGAGAAACTTACCAGAATCGCACAGGTTCCGGACTGTTATGTGCTGATCGGCAAGCCGGGAATTGGTGTATCTACAAAGACAGCTTATGAGAGTCTGCAGCTTGATAAGATTCAGTCCCATCCGGATATTGACGGAATGATCAGGGATATTGAGAATGGTAATCTTCTGGCGATGACGGATAAGATGGGAAATGTTTTCGAATCAGGAATCATCGGGAAGTATCCGGTGATTGGTGAGATTAAAGACCTGATGGAAGCGAACGGAGCGCTTAAAGCGATGATGAGTGGGAGCGGTCCGACGGTGTTTGGCATTTTTGATGATCGTGAGAAGATGGAGGCTGCGGCAGCAGTACTCAGACAGAGTAATCTGGCTAAGACTGTTTTTGCGACAGAAGTAACGAAAGTAAGGGAGAGACACAAATGACAAGTGAATTTTCAGTAAACATGAATGAATATCTGCCATTGAGAGATGTGGTTTTTAATACATTGCGTCAGGCAATCCTCAAAGGAGAGCTGAAGCCGGGCGAGAGACTGATGGAGATTGCCCTTGCAGAGAGACTTGGAGTGAGCAGAACTCCGATCAGAGAAGCGATGCGTAAGCTGGAGCAGGAGGGGCTGGTCGTGATGATCCCGAGACGTGGAGCTCAGGTTGCGAACATTACAGAGAAGGATCTGAACGATGTTCTGGAGGTTCGTATTGCCCTTGAAAACGTAGCTATTGAGAAAGCCTGCGCACGTATGTCAGAAGAAGAGATGAGTAGACTCTGGCTTGCTGCCAAGGAGTTTGAGCATACGATCACAGAGGGAAATCTTGTAAAGCTTGCCGAGGCGGATGTTGCGTTTCATGAGATTATTTATCAGGCTTCGGATAATAAGAGACTGATTCAGGTTCTCAACAATATGCGTGAGCAGATTTACCGTTATCGTGTGGAATATCTCAAAGAAGGAGAGACGAGAGATTTGCTTGTGAAAGAGCACGAGGAACTTACCAAGGCAATTAAGGAACGTGACGTCGAACGCGCGAAACAGCTTTCCTTCCAGCATATTGAGAATCAGAGAATGGCTATTCTGCGTTCAATTGAGGCTGAGAATGCAGAACGCGAGCGCTTAGAGAAGGAGAAATCCAGAGGTCGCAGATAGAACAGTGCTGGGATTGTGAATTGCTGCGTATATAATTTTTAATATCGGGAAATTCTAAGAGAGGCGAAAAGCCTCTCTTTTTTTATCAGGCGGAGAATCCTGCAAGCAGGATTCGTATAGAAACGAGGTGATAACTGTGAAAGAACCGGAAATTTCCCGAAAGGTATCTGCAAATCTGCGGGAGAATGAAAAGTATCTGCGAAGCAGACTGGAGAATTGTGCTGATATTCTGATCCGTCCGATGCGACTCGGAGAGAACCATAAAGTAGACTGTCTCATGGTTTATATAGAGGTTGCGGTTTCTAATATGATGCTGGACGATTCTGCCATTGGAAAGATGATCAATCATTTCTGGGAAATTTCTCCCGGACAGATTCAGGAATTTGTTCAGCATAACAGCCTTGGAATCGCAGATGTGAAGAAGCTGGAAGATCTGGACGAGGCCATAGAAGCCATGTTGACCGGAAATGCCGTATTTTTTATAGATGGCTATGACAAAGCAATGAAAATCTCCAGCAAGGGTTATCCGTCTATGGGAGTGATGAAGGCCGAATCAGAGAAAGTTCTCAGAGGTTCCCGGGAGGGATTTTCAGACAGTGTAAAGAGCAACAGCGCATTGGTAAGAAAGAGACTTAGGGATACCAGACTTAAAGTGGAAGAGTATAGGATTGGAGTGCGTTCTCATACCCTGACTCAGGTATTGTATATGGATGACCTGGTACATGAAGAACTTCTGGAAAAGGTAAAAGAAAGGCTGGAGGAGTTTCAGATTGATGGGATTCTGGACAGCGGTATGCTGGAACAGCTGACGGAGGATGTATGGTATTCGCCTTTTCCGCAGTATCAGACAACAGAACGGCCGGACCGCGCTGTGCAGGAAATTCTGAATGGTAAGGTTGTGATTTTATGTGATAATTCACCGGAAGCTTTAATTTTGCCGGGGAATTTCAACAGCTTTATGGAGAGCAGCGAGGACTGGTATCACAGATTTGAAATGGCTTCTTTTCTGAGGATACTGCGATATCTGGCAGTGATTATGGCAACAATCCTGCCGGGACTTTATCTGGCGGTGATTCGTTTTCATACACAGATTCTGCCATCTTCTTTGATTTTGTCTTTTGCTGAGGCGAGGGAGGGTGTCCCTTTTTCAAGCGTAGTGGAACTTATTTTTCTGGAACTGGCTTTTGAACTGATCAGGGAGGCAGGGGTGAGGGTTCCGGGATCGCTTGGAAATGCCATCGGAATCGTGGGCGGCCTGATTATTGGACAGGCAGCAGTAGATGCAAATCTGGTAAGCCCGATCGTTGTAATGATCATGGCTTTGACAGCACTGGGTTCAATGACGGTTCCGAATGAAGAATTTGCAGCGGCATTCCGATTGGTAAAATATGGATTTCTGATTCTGGGAGGATATCTTGGAATTTATGGGCTTGTATTAGGAGTATATCTGCTGGTGAGTCATCTGGCAGGGCTGATGAGTTTCTCGGTTCCGTATCTGGTGCCTTTTATAAAGAAAGAACAGGCGGGCAATGGAGGAGAGGGAATCTTGAGAATTCCTTTGCGGAGAAGAAGCTTAAGACCACTTTTTGCAAGAGAAGAACAGAAAATCCGGTTAAAAAGGAGGGAATCCGGTTCATGAGATTTGCAGAGAATAACAGAATTTCTCACAGACAATTATACAGACAGATGATACTGGCACTTCTTGCACCGTTTATGCTTTGTATTTTTGGAAAAGGTGGAATAAATGGGATCAGCGCTGTGACAGGGACTGTGCTTGCATTGATTTTACTTGGTTTTTATGTGATTTTGCTGATTCGCCTCACGCCTGCTTTTGATGATCTTGTAAAATCTGCGGGAGGTTTTGTTGGGCGGCTGATTGGGATTTTCTTTTTGCTTTATGTATTGCTGGCAGGAGGATATCTGTTGGCACTTTTAAGATATCTGGTTCCTGCGAGTCTTATCACAGGAGTTTCCGGCAGATGGATTGCGTTCTGGGCGATAGTGGCGTGTTCGCTGGGAACTTATAAGGGAATGCAGAGAAGGGGGCGAATGGCGGAAGTTTCCGGAGGCCTGCTTCTGGGGGGAATTGTGATTATGCTGGCACTTTGCGTACCTCAGGCGAAGGCAGAGTATTTTATGGAAGCACTGCAGTGGAATGAGGTTACAGGGAAGAATATCCGGCAGTCTTTTTACGGGATATTATGTGCATTTTCGGCGGTTGCATTGTTGCCATTTCTGATGGGAGATGTGGAGAAATATGGAAGTGCAGGGAAGACTGCAGAGGGTGCGATCCTGACACTGGGAGTGCTTCTTATAGGAATGGAACTTCTGCTTCCGGCAGTGCTGGGATATGACAGGATAAAAGCGGAAAGTTATCCGGTTTTACCGTTATTGGACGGCGCTGATCTTCCCGGAAATGTGTTGGCGCGTTTTGATATTATATGGATGGGATTTTTGTTATACAGCCTGCTTTTTGCAATAGGAAGTTTGCTGCATTATGGACATCAGATTATCCGAAAAGCACACCTTGGTACGGGGCGGTTATGGATGCCGGCGATGATATTTCTGATATCACTTCTGGAAGAGAATGGAAATGGAATCTTAAATTATTTTGGGTGGATTCTGGCATATGTTTTTGTTCCGGGAATTTTAATCTGCCAGGTTTATCTGTTTTTCAGAGGAAAGGAGAGACATAAGAATCACAGGAAGAAAGCGCCTGCTGTGGTTGCCGGAATTCTGGCGCTCAGCTTTTTCCTGGGAGGATGTGGTGTGGCTGTGGAGCCAGAAAAGAGAATATATCCGATGGCGCTTGGCGTGGACGCTTCGCCGGAGGGAATTCTTCTGTCTTATGGGATGCCGGATATGTCGGAGAGTACCGGACAGGGGAAAGAAGAGGAAGATGGCGGGGCAAGACTTCTGCAGATCAGTGGTTCTGATTTTACGCAGATTGAGCAGGCATATGACCGTTCGCAGGAGAAACTTCTGGATATGGGACATCTGCAGGTGCTGGTCATTGGACAGACACTTGTAGAAGATGGACGTTGGAGAATGGTCCTCGATTATCTGAAACAGGAGGCTTTTGTCGGGGAGGATCTTTATGTATTTGAAGCGGAAAATGCGGCAGAGATTCTGAACTGGCAGGGGGAGGATAATTCGTCGGTGGGAGAATATATTTCAGGGCTGCTTGAGAACAGAATGTCTGGGGAAAATACAGAGATGGTGACTCTCAGGGAGCTTTTTTATGAAAAGTATAAAGAAGATAAGCTAAAGGAATTGCCCTATGTGAATATCAGGAATGGAAGTATAAATCTTCAGAATGTGTAAATAATTTCAATAACAGAATTAACAGGAGGTTTATGCAATGATAAAAAGAAAAACAGGTATAGCAGGAAAGATAGCAAAGAAATTGACCATTACGATTATAGGAGGACTTGCAGGTGCGATTCTGGCGGGAACGATACCGCAGCAAGTACAAAATTTCGCACAAAAACGACAGGAACAGACAGCAGTTACCGCATGGTGGGGAACGCTCTATCCAAAATTCTGTTTCTCTCAGATCCCTGAGGAAAATAAAGACCAGAAAGATGACATAAAGATATCCTTCTGGCTTGCGCGGGCTCTTGATTGGTGATAGAATAATGGGACAATCATTATGAAAGATAATGAACAATCGTAACAATTCAGCAGTCTGCTATTCCGCGAGGTACTGAACAGTTACGAACAATCAATAGAGATGGAGAGAAATTAATGAATATAGACAGAGAGGCACCGATTGGAGTATTTGATTCCGGTGTGGGAGGACTGACCGTTGCGCGTGAGATCATGCGCAATCTTCCTTCAGAGAAAATCGTATATTTTGGTGATACGGCGAGAGTGCCTTATGGAAGTAAATCGAAAGAGACAATTATCCGGTACTCCCGGCAGATCATCCGTTTTCTGCAGGAACAGCAGGTCAAGGCAATCGTCATTGCCTGTAACACGGCAAGTGCATTTGCACTGGATGCAGTAAGAGATGAATTTGATATTCCGATCATTGGTGTAATAGAACCAGGAGCTGAGGTTGCAGCAGCCCATACTAAGAATAAAAGGGTTGGAATTATTGGTACTGTAGGAACAGTAGGAAGTGGTATACATGCAGAATACCTTAAGAAACTGGATCCAACGATCACAGTCTTTGCAAAAGCATGCCCCCTTTTTGTACCGCTGGTTGAGGAAGGATGGCTACATGATCCTGTGACAGATGAGGTTGCTGCCAGATATCTGAAGGAGCTGCAGGATAAAGAGGTAGATACACTTATCCTGGGATGTACGCATTATCCACTGCTTCGATCTACGATCAGAAAGATCATGGGAGAGGATGTGTGTCTGGTGAATCCGGCTTATGAGACTGCGCTTGAGCTGCGCAGATTGCTGGATGAGAAAGGACTTTCCAGCGAAGGTACAGAGAAGAATGAGTTTCCGTACCGCTTCTATGTAAGTGACCTGGCGGATGAGTTTAAGGCATTTGCCAATTCGATTCTGCCGTATGATGTGGAGATGACCAAGAAAATAGACATAGAAAAGTATTGATATATTATAGCTGCAAAAGAGAAGACAGTGTGATTGATTATATGAACTGTCAGGTACTGAATTATAGTGATTCTTAAAAATATTGTAGCAGCTGGAATGATACATAAAAACAAAGCTATAGAAGAATATCAGGAGTATGAGAGAAATGGATAAAGAAGTACTGATTCACGTAAGGGGACTTCAGACAATAGATGCAGATGGCGATCAGGAACCGGTCGAGATTGTTGTACCTGGACAGTATTATTTCCGGAATGGAAGTCATTATCTGCGTTATGAAGAGATTCTGGAGGATTTCGCAGAACCTACGATTAATTACATAAAAATATCACCTAAGGGCATGGAAGTCCGCAAAAAAGGTGTGGTTAATGTTCACATGGTTTTTGAACAGGGCAAGAAGAATATGACTTACTATACGACTCCTTATGGAACGATCGAGATGGGAATTGCTGCAACGAATATGAATCTGGAGGAAAATGACGGCAGCCTTGATATGAAGGTTGACTATGCATTGGATATGAATCAGGAGCATGTGGCAGACTGCTATCTTGCGATTAAGGCACAGCCGAAGGATTGTAAGGATTTCACGATTTAACCGAATCAAGTAAGTCCCCTGCTTCAATTGCGAAGAGCAATAAGCAGTGAGAGGGGACTTGAATGGAACCTATAAATAGAAGAACTTACAGATAGGTGTAAAACGATTAGAATTAAATAAAAGACCGATGATCTTATATGGGGATATGCTGCCTGCGAAGCAGGAGACATATCAAAGATCATCGGCCTTTTTCATACAGTAAATATTCACCTGACTGATTTAACTGGTGATTATTTAGCAGCTTTATCTTTCTTAAATCTTGCGAAGAAACCTTTCTTCTTAGGAGCCGGTGCTTCCAGAGAACCACGGATTCCTTTCACGCCTACGATATAAAGACCGCTTACTTCGGCTTTGATTTCTTTCTTAACCGGAATCAGATCGAAGACTTTCTCATCTGCGATCATGATAGCAATCCTTGGTCCGACTTTGGCTTTAACGATCGGAAGTTTGGAACGGCGCATAAGCTTAGGTGTCTGTTCAATTACCATCTGAGGAAGTCCGGATTCTTTTAACGGCATCCTCTTTTTATCGATAACCAGCATGGAAACGGTTTGTTTTGTTGCTTCAATCTGAGCCTGCTGTTCTTCCTGTTTCTTCTGAGCTTTTTTGCCGAAGAAATATAAACCGATCAGTGCAGCGATCAGGATAACAAGAATGACCAGAAGGACTATTGTTACTGTACTCATTTGCATCCTCCTAATATGTGTGTTTTCACAGGGACTGTTACAGATAGACAGCCCATTGCATAAAAATTATTTTATCATTAAACAGGACAAAACGCAATTATTAAAAAAGAATTCTTGGGATTTTGGCAGGTGTATATAAAAACATTTTGCGAGAAAGCGTAGTGCGAATAGCAACTGGAAATTTGTATTATTATACGTTATAATTGTAGTAAAAACATTTTTACAGGATGGAAAGCCTGTGTGTGGTTATAATATGGTTATCCAGATAACAATAAAAGTGATACAGTAACCGGTCACCAATTACTTATTCAGAGGATAAAAAGGAGGAAAGTATGAGCAAATTAAAGCCTGACTCTGAAAGTACAGAGGAGAGACTTTCAGATAAGGAAGAAGTAACTAAAAATGAAATGGCTGCAAATACGGCAGATACGAATGCAGTAGACACAAGTATGGCAGATGCCAATACAAATGCAGAAGATACAAATGCAACAGATACAAATGCAGATAGTGCTTTGCAGGAATCAGAAACAGAGAAACAGGCACAGACTTCAGAGACAGAAGTACAGGATAAGTCATCTGAGGAGAAAGAACCTCCGGCTGCAAGTGAGGATGAGGATTTCTTCTATGACGACAATAAAGCATATGAGGCCCGAAGAGCAGCCAGACTGGAACGGCGCAATAAACTTCGCCGCAGAAAAAAGAGAGTGCGTATTGCCGGTGGAATCGTAGTAGTGGCAGCGGCAGCAATCGGAATCGGCGTGGGATTTTACGGGGAAGAATTGCAGACATTTTTCAGCGAGCAGCAGACAAAGATCACTCAGATGGCAAAGTCATTTGGTACAAGGAAAGAAGAGATTGCCCAGACAACCGCAGAAGCAGAAGGAGAAGCGGAAGCTGAAAATACAGCAACACCTGAGGCAGCGCAGGAAGGAGAGAGTCTGAGCAAAGAAGATAAAGCTCTTTACAGACAGGCAAAATATGCGGCAAATCAGTATGACTATGATAAGGCTATTGCTTTGCTTCAGGGCAGTGACACTTATCAGACAAGCGAGAAATTCCAGCATGCGGTCAAGGTTTACCAGAAGAAGAAAGATTCCTGTGTTTCCTGGCCGTTAGATCAGGTGACACATGTTTTCTATCATACACTGATTAAAGATACCAGCAAGGCATTTGACGGGGATTATAAAACAGGGGATTATGACCAGGTTATGACAACGATTGATGAATTTAATCAGATCACGCAGAGTATGTATGATAAGGGATATGTCATGGTCAGCATTTATGATATGGCGACAGCAGATGAGAATGGAAACATGAATATGGGAGAAATTCTGCTTCCGCCAGGTAAAGTGCCGTTTGTCCTTTCACAGGATGATGTATGTTATTATCATTATATGGACGGGGACGGATTTGCCACGAAACTTATTGTGGATGATGAAGGCAAGATTCGTAATGAATATGTAGAAGATGATGGCAGTATTTCTGTAGGAGATTATGATATGGTTCCTCTGATTGACCGTTTCGTGGAAGAACATCCGGATTTCTCATACAGAGGAGCAAAAGGAATTGTAGCGCTTACAGGATACAATGGAATTCTTGGTTATCGTACAGACAGCAGTTATGAAACCCGTCCGGATGATTTGGATGCAGATAAAGTGAAATGGCTTGATGAACATCCGGATTTTGATCTGAATACAGAGAGGGAAGGCGCTGCCAAAGTTGCGCAGGCCATGAAAGATGAAGGATGGCTGTTTGCGAGTCATACCTGGGGCCATCAGAATGTAAGTCAGATAAGTCTGGAGAGATTACAGGCAGATACACAGAAATTTAAAGAGAATGTTGATCCGCTGATTGGTGGAACAGATATTATTATTTTTGCATTTGGTGCAGATCTTACCAGTGTAGAAGATTATTCAGGGGAGAAATTTGAATATCTTAAGAGCCAGGGGTATAATTATTATTGCAATGTGGATTCCGGTCAGTACTTCGTACAGATCCGCAGCAATTATTTCCGCCAGGGAAGGAGAAATCTGGATGGATACAGAATGTACTATAATCCGGAACTTCTTTCGGATCTGTTTGATGCACAGGCAGTGTTTGATTCTTCCAGACCGGTGCCGGTCCCGACTATGGGATGAGAATAATAAAGGGGACGAACAGTGTTCACTGACAGAATAAAGGTGACGCATAATTGAAAGGGGCAGAATATGAGAAAAAAAACAGCATGTGTGATGGCAGCAGTTTTATGCGTATCACTGGGATTTAGCGGGTGCGGAATCCTTCCGTTTGAACAGGATATTCCGTTCCTGAATTCCAAAGCTGGAAGTACAGAAACAGAGAAGGGAACAGTACAGACAGATGGTAGTCAGGATGCTGATACAGAACAGAATACTGATACAACAGAGAATGAGCAGCAGGGTACCAGCCTGAATGAGGGAGAGCAGGCTGAAACACAGGAATCTCCGCTGGAGCAGGCTTCACTTATGGCAACACAGTACAATTATGATGGAGCCATAGAACTTCTAAAAAGTCAGCCGGATTATGATAGTAATACAGATATGCAGAATGCGGTGGCTGATTATGAGAACACGAAAGCTACCTGCACAGAATATCCGCTCGAACAAATCACACATGTGTTTTTCCATACACTGATTAAGGACACCTCGAAAGCTTTTGACGGAGAGTCGGATTCTGACGGATATAATCAGTATATGACAACAATTGATGAATTTAATAAGATCATACAGAATATGTATGATAAAGGTTATGTAATGGTCAGCCCTCATGATATGGCAGTTGTAAATGAAGATGGAACAATGTCCAGAGGCAGTATTATGCTGCCACCGGGAAAGATTCCGTTTGTTTTATCACAGGATGATGTAAGTTACTATCACTATATGGATGGAGATGGGTTTGCGTCAAAACTTGTTGTGGATTCCAATGGTGAAGTTAAGAATGAATATATAGAGGACGACGGAAGTATTTCCACAGGAGACTACGATGTGGTTCCGTTGATCGATACCTTTGTAAAAGAACATCCGGACTTTTCTTATCATGGAAGGAAAGGCATCCTGGCGATGACAGGTTATGATGGCGTTCTTGGCTATCGTACGGACATTGCATATAAAACAGGAAAGAAACTCCAGAATGACCAGAAGAAGTTTCTGGAGGAGAACCCGGATTTTGATTATAAGCAGGAAGTAAAGAATGCAAAGAAGGTAGCGAAGGCTATGAAAGCAGAGGGTTGGGAGTTTGCCAGCCATACCTGGGGACATAAGGATGTTGGAGCTACTTCGCTGGATGATTTAAAGAGAGATGATAAAAAGTGGCAGAAATATGTCGCTCCGATTCTTGGGAAAACAGATATGATCATCTTTGCATTTGGAGCAGATATCGGAAGCTGGGAAGGATATTCTGCTGATAATGAGAAATATGAATTTTATAAGAGTCAGGGATACCGTTATTTCTGTAATGTAGATTCCAGCCAGTATTTCGTACAGATTACAGATGATTATTTCCGTCAGGGAAGAAGAAATCTGGATGGATACAGAATGTACTATAATCCTGAAATGCTCAGTGATCTTTTTGACGTATCAGAGGTATGGGATTCATCAAGACCGACTCCGGTACCGGGAATGTAGAAGGGAGTATTATTTTATTATGAAGAAAAAAATATATCTTGCCATGTTTGCAGCCTGTTTTGCACTGACTGCATCCGCATGTGGTGATGGTGCGGCTGTTATTACAGACAATACAAAAACAGAAAAGTCTGCCGATAATAAAAAAGCAGAAGTGGGAACAACCAGGCTTGTGTCGGTTGAGAATGTAGATAAATATATTACGATTGGAGAATATAAAGGACTGACTCTGGATAATACAGTGGATGCAATCACAGATGATGATGTGCAGGCACAGATTGACCAGGATCTGCAGGATAAAGCAGAACCTGTATCTGACAGCGCCAAAGAAGGTGATCTGGTAACTGTGAATTATGTGGGAACTAAGAATGGACAGACTTTTGATGGCGGGACTGCCAATAATTATGATTTTGTGATTGGTCAGGGGCAGATGTTTGATGAGTTTGAGAATGGCGTAATCGGAATGAAGAAAGGCGAAACAAAGGAAATCAAGATTGATTTTCCGTCAGATTACGCAGATGAAACTCTGGCAGGTCAGGAAGTTGTATATAAAGTCACTGTACAGAATGTGCGCCGCGCAGGTGAACTTACCGATGAGTGGGTAGCAAAGAATACAGATTATACGACTGTGGATGAATATCAGGAAAGCGTTCGCAGCCAGCTGGAGGAAGAAGCGAAGAATTCAGCACAGGAAGTTCTTAAAAATACTGCATGGAGTACAGTACTTGAGAATTCGGAAGTGAAAGAGTATCCGCAGGAGGATGTGGATTCTGCAATTTCTGAGTTTAAGAGCAGTATGGAAGTTTATGCAAAACAAGCGGATATGACCTTAGAGGAATTCATAGACAGCCAGGGGATTTCCCAGGATGATTTTGACGAGCAGTGTCAGCAGTATGCAGAAGGTAAAGTGAAACAGAATCTGATTGTACAGGGAATCATGGATGCGGAAGGGCTGTCACTTGATGATAAAGAGAGCCTTCAGCTGCAGGAGGAACTGGTGGAACAGATGGGTGCCAGTGATATCGCAGAATTGGTTGGAACATACGGGCAGACTTATGTAGACGAATCAATTGGTCTTCTCAGAGTAGAGGATTTTATTATAAAGAATGCAAGCGTCAGTGATAAAGTCGCGAATGGCGATGTGATCGCGGATGATGCAGAAGCAGCTGCAAAAAATTCAGACTCAGACAGTGAACAGGATATGACGGATGCAGAAGATACGGATACTTCAGATGATGTGGAAAGTTCAGATGACAACGATAGCAGCACAGATCAGAGTGGTTCTGATGTTGACGTAAATCTGGAAGAGGAACTGGGGACAGAAGAAGTAGAATAATTGTTACCGGGCACGGAGTGAACAGTAATGAATAATTGGCATTGTATTTGCCGGGTAAATGAGTTATGATTGAAGTTACAAAAAGAATGACAGTAACTTATGAAGCTATTCAGCAGTTGCAGATAAACGTTCTTGGCTAAATTAATGTAAATAGAAACGGGGAAAGGAAACAATGGATAAACGGGTTTTGCGCGAGAGGATGCGCAGAAAAAAACGCCAGATGATGATTCGTCATTATACGAAGATCGGACTTTCCGTGCTTGGTCTGATTCTGGCTATTGTATTTGTGGTGAGAGGAATCATTATTCCAATCGCTCATCATGTAGCCGGAGGCGGAAGCAGTAATCAGACTGTGCAGGCCCAGGCAGATACGGAAGAGGTTCAGACTAATTCTGATGCGGCTGTGAGACAGCCACTGAAGGGTAAATCAGATACGGATAAGATCTCCACGATGACAGCAGGCTGGCATGAAGATACTAACGGAAAGTGGTATCAGAATGCAGATGGTACATATTTTGCAAATGGATTTCAGGATATTAACGGTGTGACATATTCATTTGATGAAAACGGATATATTCAGACTGGATGGGTGACAAAGGGCGTAAAAGATTACTACTTTAATGATGATGGATCTTATGATCCGAGTCAGGTACGGCCGATGCTGGCATTGACCTTTGATGATGGTCCGGGACAGTATACAGATGAGCTTCTGGATTGCCTGGAGGCGAATAATGCACATGCAACATTCTTTATGCTTGGACAGAATGTAAGTGCATATCCGGATGCACCGAAACGTATGCTGGAACTTGGCTGTGAGATCGGAAGTCATTCCTGGGATCATACACAGCTGACTACGATTGACCTTGATTCAGTTGCCAAACAGTTTTCTGATACAGATGATGCACTGACTCAGGCCTGCGGACAGGCATCGACAGTAGCACGTGCACCGTACGGAGATGGAAATACAGATATTTATAATACAGTAAATAAACCATTCTTTATGTGGTCTTTGGATACGGAAGACTGGAAGCTGATGGATGCGGATGCGGATTATAATGCAGTAATGAACGGAGATCTTACAGATGGAACAATTATCCTGATGCATGATATCCATGAGCCGTCCGTACAGGCTGCCATAAGACTGATTCCGGATCTTATTGCAAGAGGATATAAACTTGTGACGGTAAGTGAGATGGCGGAAGCTAAGAATGTAACATTACAGAATGCATGTTATGTTGATTTCTGGCCGAGTACACTCAGCAACGGTGGTGTTCCCGGATATCAGGGCGGAGCAGATGCAGCAGCTTCTACGGATTCCACAGATGGTACAACTGATTCATCAGATTCTTCTGACGGAAACTCAGATTATTCTGATGGAAGTGAGGATGGAAGTACCGATGACAGCAGTTCAGATGGAAGCTATGACGACGGAAGCGGCGATTACAGCGATGATTCTTCGGAAGATTACAGTGACGATTCTGTGGATTACGGAGATGACTCTGAATATTAAAGGACAATAAAAAGAGCAAAGAAATGCGAAAGACAGCGTTTCTTTGCTTTTTGTGTTTTTTACAAAAATAACACAAAAAACGCATGAAAATTGTTAAATATACACATATTTTTGATTGACGTAGCGAACGGGGGTTGGTATAATAAAGCTTATAGAATGACTAAGAGTCAGTTCATAGCCCTGCCGGGCCGGATCGCATTGCGCAGTAAGGAAGATGTTGTCTGGAACGATCCACCGCAGGCTGAGAATCCTGCTTTGCAGGGTTCTTCTTGTGTTATTGTTTATGTTGCAGTGAGCAATAATATTTTCGTATCCGTGAAAAGATAGAAACATGAATATTAAGGGAGGACTCCAGATGGGCGAGAGTATGAAATTTACGGATTTAGACCAGTATTTGTTTGGACAGGGAACCAATTACGAAGTATATAAGAAATTGGGCGCTCATCCTACTACATATCGAAGAAAAAAAGGCGTATATTTTGCGGTCTGGGCACCAAATGCCCAGTCAGTATCTGTAATTGGTGAATTTAATGACTGGGATGAAGAGGCCAGTCCGATGAAGAAGGTAGGACCGATCGGTGTCTATGAAGTGTTTGTTCCGGGAGCCAAGATCGGACAGTTATATAAATTCTTTATCGTAGGAGCACATGGAGAGAAGCTTTATAAAGCCGATCCGTATGCAAATGCGGCTGAGAAGCGTCCGGGAACGGCATCAAGGATTGTAGACATTACAGATTATAAATGGAAAGATGCTACATGGATCAAGAACAGAGAGAAGTTTGACGAGACAGTACAGCCGATGGCAATCTATGAAGTTCATCCGGGTTCCTGGGTGAAACATTCGTGGACAGAGGAGAATGAAGAAGGATTCTATAATTATCGGGAACTTGCACATTCTCTGACTGCATATGTAAAAGAGATGGGTTATACTCATGTAGAATTAATGGGAATCGCCGAGCATCCGTTTGATGGTTCCTGGGGATATCAGGTAACCGGATATTATGCACCGACTTCCAGATACGGAACACCGCAGGATTTCAAATATATGATCGATTATTTCCACCAGAATAAGATTGGCGTTATTCTTGACTGGGTACCTGCACATTTCCCGAAGGATGCCCATGGTCTGGCAAATTTTGACGGAACTGCAGTATATGAGCATGCAGATCCGAGACAGGGAGAACATCCTGACTGGGGAACTAAGATTTACAATTATGGTCGCCCGGAGGTTAAGAACTTCCTGATCGCAAATGCTCTTTACTGGATTGAAGAGTGTCATGTAGACGGACTTCGTGTGGATGCGGTTGCCTCTATGCTTTACCTTGACTATGGTAAGAAAGACGGAGAATGGGTTGCGAATAAATACGGCGGAAACAAGAACCTGGAAGCGATTGAATTCTTTAAACATCTGAATACCGTTGTTCTCGGCAGAAATCATGGAACAGTGATGATCGCTGAGGAATCGACAGCATGGCCGATGGTTACAGGAGATGCTGAGAAAGATGGACTTGGATTCAGCCTGAAATGGAACATGGGATGGATGAATGACTTCCTGGAATATATGAAACTGGATCCATATTTCCGTAAATTCAATCATAATAAGATGACATTCTCCATGACTTATGCATACAGTGAGAGATATGTACTGGTTCTTTCTCATGATGAAGTGGTTCATCTGAAATGCTCCATGCTTGAGAAGATGCCGGGCGAACTGCCGGATAAATTCAAGAACTTAAAGGCGGCATATTCCTTTATGACCTGTCATCCAGGTAAGAAGCTCCTTTTCATGGGACAGGAATTCGGACAGCTTCGTGAGTGGAGTGAGGAGAGAGAACTTGACTGGTTCCTGCTGAATGAGGAACCTCATAAAGACCTGCAGAATTATGTACATGATCTTCTTACTATTTATAAGAAATATCCGGCGCTCTATGCGGCTGATAATGATCCGGAAGGCTTTGAGTGGATCAATGCCAATGACGGAGACAGAAGTATTTTCAGCTTTGTAAGAAAATCGCCGACGAAGAGAAATAATATTCTGTATGTAGTTAACTTTACACCGGTTGACCGTCCGGATTACAGAGTTGGTGTTCCGAAGAAGAAACAGTATAAGCTGATCATGGACGAGCATGGACTGACAGAGCCAAAGACATTCAAGGCTGTGAAACAGGAATGCGATAACAGACAGTTCTCATTTGCATATCCGCTGCCAGCTTATGGAGTTGCAATTTTTGTATATTAAGGTTATTGCTCAGACACAATTATCCTACGGGATATGTTGCTAAGAGCGGAGTGAACAATAACATATTAAGTTTTGACCGGAAAAGGAATTGCGTTATTTATCAATATTATAACTAAGCGTATGGAATACCTGCAAAATTCGTGCAAAATCAATAATTGCTTTTTGTATATAACTGCGTTATAATTAGCGCGAAAATAAGGAATAGAGAGAAAAGTTTACATGTTGAAAGGAGAATGAACATGAAAGTATCTAACATTAAAGATATTGAGAAGTTTTTTGATGTAGTTGACAGCTGCGAAGGAAGAGTAGAATTAGTAACAGGCGAAGGTGACAGACTGAACCTTAAATCCAAATTATCCCAGTATGTATCGCTGGCAAACATTTTCTCAGGCGGAGAGATTCCGGAACTTGAGATCGTTGCATACGAGAAAGAAGATATTGATAAATTAATGAGCTTTATGATCAACGGTTGATCATTAGAATACGAGAGGGGACATGATATTGGATCATGTCCCTTTCTTTGCGTGGGACAGGCTTGAATATGGAAGAAAGCTTGTGTATAATAAATGCGTTACGGACAAATATTTCATATCTGCTTACAAGATAAATTTGTATAAAAAACATAAAAATAGAAAAGGAGAAACAAAACGATGGCAACTAAGATTGATATTATCTCCGGTTTCCTTGGAGCCGGTAAAACTACATTGATCAAGAAGCTTCTGAAAGAGGCTTACGCAGATGAGCAGGTCGTGCTGATTGAGAACGAATTCGGTGAGATCGGTATCGACGGTGGGTTCCTGAAAGAAGCAGGAATCCAGATCCGTGAAATGAATTCCGGATGTATCTGCTGTTCTCTGGTTGGAGACTTCGGAACTTCTCTGAAAGAAGTTGTTGATAAATATCATCCGGACAGAATCCTGATCGAGCCGTCTGGTGTTGGTAAACTGTCAGATGTTATTAAAGCGGTACAGGGTGTTCAGGGAGATGTAGATATCGTACTGAACAGCTACACAACTGTAGTAGATGCAAAGAAATGCAAAATGTACATGAGAAACTTTGGTGAGTTCTTTAACAATCAGGTTGAATATGCCGGCGCAATCATCATGAGCCGTACAGACATCATTGATGAGAAGAAAGCACAGCAGGCTATGGAACTTCTTCGTGGGATCAATGCAAAAGCTGCCATCATCACTACTCCGATCGAGAAACTGGATGGAAAGAAGATCCTCGAGGTTATGGAGAAACCGGTGTCTCTGGAAGAAGAACTGATGGCAGAAGAAGAGGTATGCCCGGAATGCGGACATGTACATGAGCATGGTGAACACCATCATCACGACCATGATGATGAATGTGGTTGTGGACATGACCACGACGAGCATGAACATCATCACCATGATCACGATGATGAATGCGGCTGCGGACATGACCATCACGACCATGATCATCACCATGATCACGATGATGAATGCAGCTGTGGACATGACCACCACCATGACCATCACCATCATCATGCAGATGAAGTATTTACAAGCTGGGGACGCGAGACAATTAAGAAGTATACAAGAGAAGGACTTGAGAAAATGCTCGAAGCTCTTTCTGCTTCTGAAGATTACGGTATCATCCTTCGTGCAAAAGGAATGCTTCCGGCAGAAAATGGAACATGGATCTACTTTGATATGGTTCCGGAAGAAACAGAGATTCGTGAGGGAGCACCGGAATATACTGGCCGTCTCTGCGTGATTGGTTCTAAATTGAAAGAAGATAAACTTGCAGAGTTATTTGGCCTTGCAGAATAAAAAAACGATTACCGCGTCCGGTAATAAAAAAGTTACAGCTTACAGATAAACCGTAGCGCAGTGACAAAATAATCAGGATAAAGGAAATAGAATTATGGATGATATCAGAGTTCCCATTTATTTGGTAACAGGATTCCTGGAGAGTGGAAAGACAACTTTCCTGGATTTTACATTACAGCAGGACTATTTCGCCATTGATGGAAAGACACTGCTGATTCTTTGCGAAGAAGGCGAAGAAGAATATGATATGGATAAACTGAAACTTACAAACACAGTTATAGAAGTGATCGAGGATGAAGAAGATCTGACTCCTCAGCGTCTGGCTGCGATGGATATCATCCATCAGCCGGAACGTGTTGTGATCGAATACAATGGAATGTGGCTTGTAAGTAAATTCGAGCAGATGGAGCTTCCGGACGGCTGGGGTATTGAGCAGGAGATTACCTGCGTAGATGCGACAACTTATCAGGTTTATATGGCAAATATGAAGTCTCTGTTCATGGATATGGTGAGAAATACAGATATGGTTGTATTTAACCGTTGTAAAGAGGGAGATCCGCTTCCTGCATATAGACGTGGAATTAAGGTCGCAAATCAGAGTGCAGAGGTTATTTTTGAGAATGAAGAAGGTGAAATGGACGACATTTTCCAGGATGAGATGCCGTTTGATATTGATGCACCTGTCATTGAGATCCAGCCGGAAGATTACGGAATCTGGTTTGTAGATGCAATGGATAACCCGGAGAAATATGTGGGTAAAACTGTACGCTTTAAAGGACGTGTTATGAAACCTCGTGGAATGGGAAGCAAATTCTTTGTTCCGGGACGTGTCGCAATGACTTGCTGTGCAGATGATACTACATTTCTTGGATATGTGTGCAGAAGTGATAATGCATCTCATATCAAAGAAGGAAGCTGGGTAGAGGTAACTGCAAAGGTTGCTTTTGAAAACCGTACAGAATATCAGGGCGAAGGCATTGTGCTTTATGCAAGTGATGCAAAAGAATGCGAACCTCTGAAAGACGAAATGGTATATTTTAATTAGGAGACGCGCATATGTATTTAGTAGTGGGACTGGGAAATCCCGGGAGAGAGTATGAAGCAACACGTCACAATATGGGATTTGACACCATTGATCATCTGGTAGAGGACTACAATGTTCCGCAGGGTGGCGTGAAATTTAATGCCATGTACGGAAAAACGATGATTGGCGGAGAAAAGGTTATTCTTATGAAACCTCTTTCTTTTATGAACCTGAGTGGCGGACCTGTCCGTGAGATGGCGAATTATTTCAAAATTGATCCGGAGACAGAACTGATTGTTATTTATGATGATATTGATCTGGAACCGGGACAGCTTCGCATCCGTAAGCAGGGAAGCGCAGGTGGCCACAATGGAATTAAGGATATTATCCGTCAGCTTGGCACAGAGAAGTTTCTCCGTATCAAAGTAGGAGTTGGTGCAAAGCCGAAGGGATGGGATCTGGCAGATCATGTACTTGGCAGATTTTCCACAGAAGACAGGAAACTTGTGGATGAAGCAATAGCAAAGGCGGCAAAGGCTGTGGATATCATAATCTCACAGGGTACAGATGCAGCGATGAACGAATATAATAGAAAAGTACCTGCACAGAAGTAAGAAGCAGCAAAGTGGTAAGTTGCACATGCTGGCTGCTTTTAACGGAAGAAAAGGAAGAAAAGCGGTGACTGTTAATGATGCTACAGCAGGAAAACAGGTGCCGCTTTTATCTTGCTACAGTGTTTTGGAACTTTTGGCGTAATATTTTTAACCGAATCAAGCAAGTCCCCTGCGGAGGTTGCGAGGAGCAATAAGCAGTGGGTGGGACTTGCTTGTATCAGGAGGGGTACAAGCCCCTCCTGATAAACTGCGGAGCAGTTATTCGGTGTAGAGTCACGTAGCGAAAGCGGATTGCGAATATCCGATTGACTTACGAATAGCAATGAATGGCAGGAAGATTTATTTATCGGAGACATATAAGAGGTGAATATGAAAGCATTTATGGCACCTCTGCAGGGACTTGCAGAGTTTGAACGGATTAAAGAAAAAAGCAAAACGAATAAGGGAATCCTGCAGGTTTCGGGGTGTATGGAATCGCAGAAATCTCATTTGATGTATGGTCTTTCTGAGACTGCGCCATATCGTCTGATTCTGGCAGAAGATGAACGCCGGGCCAGAGAAATCTATGAAGATTACCGGTTTTATGATAAGAAAATATATTCCTATCCGGCAAAGGATCTTCTGTTCTTTCAGGCAGATATCCATGGAAATCTGCTGATCCGGCAGAGAATGAAAGTAATCCGGGCATTGCTGGAGGAAAAGGAACTTACAGTTGTCACAAGCATTGACGGATGCATGGATTTCCTGGAACCGCTGGAAAAAATAAAAAGCCAGCTGATTCATTATGAAAGTGACAGCACGATAGACATGGATCGGTTGAAAAATAAACTGGTGGATCTGGGATATGAGCGGGTAGGACAGGTGGAAATGCCGGGGCAGTTCTCTGTGCGTGGCGGTATTGTGGATATTTACTGTCTCACTGAGGAAAATCCATGGAGAATCGAGCTGTGGGGGGATGAGATCGATTCTATACGAAGTTTTGATGCTGAGAGCCAGAGATCCCTCGAGAATCTGGAGGAGATTACGATTTATCCGGCAGTAGAACATATCGGGGAATCTGATATGGTTTCTTTCCTGGATTATTTTCCAAAGGAGAAATCGGTTATTTTTCTGGATGAACCGAATCGACTGACGGAGAAAGGTGAAGCAGTAGAAGAGGAATATCGCCAGAGCCGTATGCACCGCGAGGAAAAAGGCAACCAGAATCTGCCGGACAACTGGCTTTGTTCTTTTGAAGAACTTCAGAAAGAATTAAATAAGCGAAACTGTATTTCTGTCTGTGCGCTGGAACCGAAGCAGGCGGGATGGAAGGTCCGGGAGAAATTTTATCTGGAAGTAAAATCAGTCAGTTCGTATAACAGTAGCTTTGAACTTCTGGTAAAGGATCTTCACCAGTATAAGAAACAGGGATACAAGATCGCATTGCTCTCCGGTTCCCGTACCAGAGCTGAACGGCTGGCGAAGGATCTCCAGGAGGAAGGACTGGCTGCTTTTTGCGGGCAGGATTATGACAGGGAGATTCTGCCGGGTGAGATCATGGTGGTTTATGGTCATGCGAAAAAAGGTTTTGAATATCCATTGATCAAATTTGCAGTGATGACAGAGTCGGATATTTTTGGCCAGGAACAGAAGAAGAGAAAGAAGAAAAAGAATTATAACGGAAAGCGTATCCAGGATTTTGCAGAGCTTTCTATCGGGGATCTTGTGGTTCATGAGAAGCATGGGCTTGGTATTTATCGCGGAATTGAGAAAGTGGAAGTGGACAGAATTGTTAAGGATTATATTAAGATTGAATATCGTGGCGGCAGCAATCTTTATATTCTGGCAACTCAGTTAGACTGTCTTCAGAAATACTCGGGCGGTGATACGGCAAAAACTCCGAAACTGAATAAGCTTGGAACGCAGGAATGGAATAAGACGAAAAGCAAGGTCCGGGGAGCTGTCAAAAATATTGCGAAAGAGCTGGTAGAGCTCTACGCGGTACGTCAGGAAAAGGAAGGCTATGTCTGTGGTCCTGATACGGTATGGCAGAGGGAGTTCGAGGAAATGTTTCCATATGAGGAGACAGAAGATCAGCTCAGCGCCATTGAAGATGCCAAGCGAGATATGGAGAGCACGAAAATCATGGACCGTCTGATCTGCGGTGACGTAGGTTATGGTAAAACAGAGGTTGCTCTGCGTGCTGCATTTAAGGAAGTGCAGGAGAGCAGACAGGTGGCGTATCTTGCCCCGACAACTATTCTTGCACAGCAGATATACAACACCTTTGTACAGCGAATGAAAGAGTTCCCGGTACGAGTAGAACTTCTCTGTCGTTTCCGTACGCCGGTGCAGCAGAAGAAAGCGATTGAAGATCTGAAAAAGGGACAGGTAGATGTAATTATCGGAACACATAGAGTCTTGTCGAAGGATGTACAGTTTAAGAACCTTGGACTTCTGATCATTGATGAGGAACAGCGTTTCGGAGTTGCACATAAAGAGAAGATCAAGCAACTGAAAAAGGATGTAGATGTGCTGACTTTGACAGCAACGCCGATTCCGCGTACTTTGCATATGAGTCTCATTGGAATCCGCGATATGAGTGTTCTTGAGGAACCACCTATGGACAGAATGCCGATTCAGACCTATGTTATGGAGTATGATGAGGAGACAGTCCGGGAGGCAATCAACAGGGAACTGCGCAGGGGCGGACAGGTCTATTATGTCTATAATCGTGTTACGGATATTGCGGATGTTGCCCTGCGCATAGCGAAACTTGTGCCGGATGCGAGGGTGGATTTTGCACATGGACAGATGAGCGAGAGAGAACTTGAGAATGTCATGTATGCGTTTGTAAATGGTGATATTGATGTACTGGTTTCGACTACGATCATTGAAACAGGGCTGGATATTTCCAATGTAAATACCATGATCATCCATGATTCCGACAGATACGGACTTTCCCAGCTTTATCAGCTTCGCGGAAGAATCGGTCGATCTAACAGAACGGCGTATGCATTCCTGATGTACAGGCAGAACGCGATGCTGAAGGAAACTGCGGAGAAGCGTCTGGCGGCTATTCGTGAATATACGGATCTGGGAAGTGGATTTAAAATTGCCATGAGAGATCTGGAACTTCGAGGCGCGGGAAATCTGCTGGGTGCACAGCAACATGGACATATGAATGCGGTGGGATATGATCTCTATTGCAAGATGCTCAGCGAGGCAGTCAAAGAGGCAAAAGGAATCCATACAATGGAAGATTTTGAGACATCGATTGACCTCAATATCGATGCATTTATTCCGGATTCCTATATCAGCAATGAATTCCAGAAACTTGATATTTATAAACGAATCGCTGGAATCGAAACGCAGCAGGACTATGATGATATGTTAGAGGAACTTCTGGATCGTTTTGGTGAACCTGGAAAGGCAGTGCTGAATCTCCTTGCAATCGCGAAGTTGAAAGCTATCGCACATCAGGGCTATGTGACAGAAATTAAGCAGATCGGAAAATCAGTGCGCATTACACTTTATGAAAAAGCAAAGCTAAATCCGGAAGGGATTCCGCTTCTCATGCAGAAATACAGAAGAGGTTTGCAGTTTAAGAATGAGCAGGAACCGAAATTTATCCTGGAACCTCAGGGCAGTCTGATTCCTGCACTGACGGAATTTGCAGAAGAACTTAAAAATATGGCTGAAGAGTGTGTTTGAAGATCGTGATAAATATGTGAAATATAGCACTTATTTTTTAATTTACCTTGCCCTCAGCAGGAAAAAAGTTTATACTCTAGTAATAGCACAGTCTGGAAAAGTGGGACATGAAGAAAGACCGGACTGATAATATGGAGGAAGAAATGAAAGAAATGGCAAAGAGAACAGCCGTAGCAGCACTGGCAGGTGTGATGTCAGTTGGTATGCTTACAGGTTGCGGAAGTAAAACATTAGATGGAACAAAAACAGTGGCTACAGTAGACGGAACAGATGTTCCGCTTGGAGTTGTCAGTCTTTATGCGCGTGAACAGCAGCAGCAGACAACCGCCATGTATATGTCTTATATGGGAAGCGCGGATAATATCTGGGATCAGACAGCAGATGAAGATTCTGGAGAGACATATGGTGATCAGGCAGTGACAAGCAGTCTGGAATCCATTGAGAAAATGTATATTCTGAAAGAGAAAGCATCTGATTACAATGTAGAACTTACAGATGAAGAGGAAACAGCAATCGCAGATGCTGCATCACAGTTTATGGCTGCAAATAGCGAAGAGACAATCAAAGAACTCGCTGTAACAGAGGATCAGGTAAAAACATTACTGGAGCTTCAGACAATCCAGAAAAAGATGTATGACCCGGTTGTTGCAGAGGGAAATATCACAGTTTCTGATGATGAGGCAAATCAGACAACCTTTACTTATGTAAGTATCTCTACAAGTGGTGATGATGTAACAGACGAAGATAAGGAAACTAAGAAAGAACAGGCTCAGGAGATTCTTGATAAAATGAAAGAAGATCCGACAGCTGATATGAGCGAAGTTGCTCAGGGAGTAGATGAGAGCTACTCAGCAGTACAGGGCAATTTTACAACTAAAGAAAGCGAAGACGAGGATGAAGACTCCAGCGGGGCAGCATATCCGGACGAAGTTCTTAGTGTTTTACGTGGACTGAAAGACGGAGAGGTTGCAGATGATATTATTGAGACTGATACAGGATATTATGTAGTAAGACTTGATAAGATTAATGATGAGGATGCAACAGCATCCAAGAGAGAATCTCTTCAGAATTCCAAAGAGAGCACATATTACACAGAGACAACAAATCAGTGGCTGGATGATGCGGATGTAAAAGTAGTAAAGAAAGTTCTTAAGACACTTAAGATTACAGATAAACATACTTTTACAGCTCCAACATCGACACCTACTCCATCACCAGAAGCAACACCAGAAGTAACAGAAGAAGCAACACCAACACCGGAGGCTGATGTGACAGAGGAAGCTGAAGCAACTGAGACACCGGAAGCAGAAGAAATAGAAGCAGCAGAAGATACAGAGGCAACTGTAACACCAACAGAAGAAGCTGAAGCTACAGAAACACCAGAAGCAACACCGACAGAAGCTGCGAAATAAGACAGGAAAATTATATTGCTGTATCGCAGAGAAGTGTGGTAATGAATAATAAATATAAGGTAACATAATAAAAGCAGCTATATGGAAAACAAAAACGTTTCTCATATAGCTGCTTTTGCATTGTCAAAATAATATTTTCTGATGAATTGCGCAAAAACCTCGAATCAGGAATACCCTTGTGGATGCCATAAAATGCAATGGTACCGGAAAGTTCTGCAATATCAGGAAATTACGGTATCGCGCCCATGTGTTTTTCCGTAATAAAGCTTATCATCTGCATGTTTGACTAATTCTGAAATACTTGACTGATAGTCGTTTTCTTCTACACCGAAAGTCATAGTTACGTGAACTGTAATATCTTTATAGGTTATGATACATTTGCTGACTGCTATATTAATTTCATTCATGATGGTACTTGCGTTGTCAAGATTCATTCTCGGAAAGAAGAAGAGAAATTCTTCGCCGCCCCATCTGCAGACGTGTCCTGAACCAAGCGTTTTTTCTTTAAAAAGTTCTGCGAGAGATTTTAGAACCTGATCGCCGCAATTATGACCATAAGTATCATTGATTTTTTTGAAAAAATCGATATCACCAATGGCAATACTGAAATTTTCATGAGGATTAGCTTTAATGTGATTTTCCAGAACCTCTTCCATACGGCGTCTGTTATATAGAGTAGTAAGAGGATCGGTTCCGGCCTGTTGTCTTAATTCAATGTTATACAGCATGAGATGTTTCTCTGCTTTCTGAAGATTACCGCTGAATGTCAGACAGATCACACCCATGATCACAAATGATAAAATAGTATTTAAAACTTGTATAATCAGAATATGCGCTTCTGTAAGGACGTATATTGGCGGATAATTCTGACAATGGAAAAACAGTGCCATTCTCAGTATGAATAAAAAAACTGCAAATGCAATTTTGTTAAAGGTTGTATCATACAGGGAAAACATTGAAATTAACATTAGCGGCAGGATAAAGCTGGTACCGCCAACATTCCATCCATAATAATAGATGAAATAAGAAATCCATCCTGTGGAAATGATAACATAAAATAAAAAGTTCCATCGTATAAAGATACGATTCATGTAATGTCTTGCAAGAAGACATGCAGCCAGCCATCCCGCAACAGGAAGAGCATTAACCGGATATCCAAAACGTGTGATACAGACTATAAATAGAAGAAAGTATACAATGTAGATATTATAAGATCTTGTTAATGCAAGGGAAAAATACAAAGGTGTAGTTTCAGCATCAAATTCATGATTAAATATACTCATATTGATTCTCCTGAGCATATAGAAATAACATATTCAAAAATGTTATTTCTATATGCTTTATTAAATAAGGAGGAAATGCTTTAATGCATTAGCGATGCCATTATCCTCGATATTGGTTGTCTGGTAAGTGCAATGAGAAAGAATCAAAGGATCTGAATCACCCATTGCAATGCTGTTTCCGGCAAACTGAAGCATAGGAAGATCATTTGTGCTGTCGCCAAAAGCAAAGGTATCTTTGATTGATACTCCCAGGCGGTCAGCCAGAAACTGGATTCCTGTTGCCTTGCTGCAATTTTTCTGAGTTAATTCCCAGGCTTTATCATCATGGATAAAACACAGAAAATGTTCATCGACAAATTTGCGGAAGGTATCCGTATCAGAGTCTGCGGCAGGAAATGCCAGAAACTTGTCAAATGTAAAACTATGGTAGATTTCGGAAGTGTAGAGAGATAAATCTTCTATTTCAACTTCTGTTTTCAGATTCTGGATAGCACCAGGAAGAGAACAGGATCCGTTATCATATAAAATTTTGTCCGGGCGCTCAAAAAATGCGGGGATCTTGCAATTTCTTAGTATTTCTATTATTTCACGACAGAGTGAATTGGGAATTGAACTGGAAAATAAAAGTTCTCCATTCATATAAATCTGGCTGCCACATCCACAGACATATCCGTCAAAGCCAATCTCTCGGATTATTTCAGGAATCATGGCATAAGTACGTCCGGAGTTGATAAAAAGCAGGTGTCCATTATCGCGGGCTTTTTTTAAAGCAATTCTTGCACTGTCCGGAACAGCCCATGGAAAAGGGGTAAGTAAAGTCTTATCAATGTCAAAAAATAATAGTTTACGATTATTCTGCATCAGATGCCTCCTCTATTGTGTCACTGAATTCATCGTTTGTTTTAATATGGCTTCCGTTGCTGAAATCTTCGCTAAATTTTTCGCTGAATTCCTCGTTCGAAGAATCTTCATTTCCAGTATGTACGCGAATGCCATTAAACTCGACTTCACCTTCCATTGGAATTACAAGACATTTTCGTCCATCAATCACGCGTGTCTCAACGAGATCGGCACGTTCAGGGTCTACGTGAACGACAACATCAGGAGTCTTAATCTCGAATCTTCGTGTATTGGTAATATTAGAAGCAACCAGAGAGGATTTTTCTCCGGCAGTAATTTCATACTGCTCGTCAAAAGACTGTAACTTCTCATCTTCTACGCCACATTCTTCGAAAAGACGTTTCACTTCGGATTTAGTCAGAACTACAGGCTCCGGTTCATCTTTCTGAGCTTCAATCAGGTCGTTTAATTTCTCGTGAATATTTAATACCGTATCATAGCTGCAGTCCTCACCAAGTGTATCTTCGACCAGTGCATTGAAAGAGTCGCGCTGTCCACCGGCGGAGAGGGGGGCATTGCATCCAAGGAGTTCATCAATAAAAATATCTCTGAGTTCATTCGTGTTCTTGCTATAATAAAGAACTCCATGAATATCCGTACTGCGGTCATTAAACTGCGGGAAAAGAAAAGAAACATCCGGAAGTTCTACGATCCAGTCGCGGATGCGGTCCTGAATGCTGTTGGTCTCCGCGTTATAGCAAAGTCCTGCTTTGGAAAGTTTCACCGGGCAGATACAACACATAATGTGTTCGTAAATTTCATCTGAGGCATCAAACATTTCGGAACCATCGGAGGATTTTCCGGGAATGTCATATACTCCATGAATCAGGATAATGTAATAATTCTCCGGATAATCATAGCTTTCGATAATTTTATCGTAAAAACTCTCGACCAGTGCATCGTCTGTAAGTTTGCTTTCTCTCAGTTTCATAAGGAAATGCTGAGTTCCGCCTTCGGATTCCTGCTCAAGAGGAAATTCCATGTTCATCAGGTTCTTCCCGATTGTTCCGGAAAGGGATTTGCGGAAGATATCAAAATATTTGAACATTTCTTCTTCGGAGAGGGAGAGAAATGCTTCTTTTAATTCGGTTTTTTTGTTCTTTTCTCCGTCAACATAGCATCCGCAAATGCGGGTGATAGAGCAGTTCTCTGGTGTGAACTGCTTCTTGATTTCGGAAATTTCTTTTTTGTTCATATAAGTTACACCTCGTAATAGTATACTTTCCATTATAGACTAGATAGGGACTGGGGGCAAGGATGATTTGTCTGTGAAAGTGTGAAATTATAGATGAGTTTTGACAAAGGTGGTGGTATAATATAGGAAAATTTGTTACTGTTTACTATGTGAAAATACAGGAGGATACTGACATGAATGAAACAATGAAAAATCTTTTAGAACGCAGAAGTGTACGTGGATATAAGAAAGATCTTGTGCCGGAAGAGATATTAAATGAGATTCTTGAAGCTGGTGAGTATGCGCCGAGTGGAATGGGACAGCAGGGAACTCTTATGGTAGTGACTCAGAATCCGGAGCTTGTTGCGAAGCTTTCTAAAATGAATGCGGATGTAATGGGGACAAAGAGCGATCCGTTTTATGGAGCACCGACTGTTATTGTGGTTTTTGCTGACAGTGAGCAGGGCACTTGTGTGGAAAATGGAAGTCTTGTTATGGGAAATCTGATGAATGCGGCTCATGCAGTTGGTGTGGATTCCTGCTGGATTCATCGTGCGAGAGAAGTGTTTGCGTCTGAAGAGGGTAAAGCGCTGAAAGCTGAGTGGGGTGTGTCGGAGTCTTATATTGGTATTGGCCATTGTGTACTTGGTTATCGTTCTGGAGAGTATCCGGAAGCTAAGGCGAGAAAAGATGGGTTTGTGATCAGAGTTTGATCGAGTCAGGTGAGTTCCCTTACTTTAACCGAATCAAGTAAGTCCCCTGCTTCAATTGCGAGAAGCAATAAGCAGTGGGTGGGACTTGCTTGTATCAGGAGGGGTACAAGCCCCTCCTGATAAACTGCGGAGCAGTTATTCGGTTATGAGCAAGTAGCGAAAGCGGATTGCGAATATCCGATTGACTTGTGAAAAACAGGGAGCAGGGGTGTATATGTGTAGAGCGACTGATGAGATGAGGATGACTGAGTGAGTATATTTGGTAATAGAAAGAAAAAGAAGTATAGAACTTTTCTTCAGGATTCTGAGACGGGTGCGGATGATACCAGGGAGTATGAGAGGGGCCGGGGAGTCTGGGGGAAGAATAACTTGCAGGAGGGACATGGGTCGGAGATGAGTGAGAATCTGATCAGGAAGCATTATTGGTTTTCGGGGAGAGTGCAGGGGGTCGGGTTTCGGTACCGGGCGTGTTATATTGCGAGTTCTCTGGGAGTGACCGGATGGGTGAGGAATAACTGGGATGAGCGTGTCGAGATGGAGGCGCAGGGGACCAGGGAGGATCTTGCCAGGATGGTGGAGATGTTGTATAGGCAGAGTTTTATTGGAATTGAGGGGGTTGAGGAGGAGGTTGTGCCGGTTGAGGTGGAGAGTGGATTTTATGCTCGTTAACCGCTGATTAAGGTACGCCAAGCCCGCTAGATTATTCCTGTCGGCTCGGTTTCAGGGGATAAGGTACGCCAAGTCCGCCAGATCATTCCTGTCGGCTCGGTTTCGGGGGATAAGGTACGCCAAGTCCGCCAGATCATTCCTGTCGGCTCGGTTTCAGGGGATAAGGTACGCCAAGTCCGTCAGATCATTCCTGTCGGCTCGGTTTCGGGACTTAAGAAAAGCTAAGCCTCGGGAAATCCGCTAAAAGCATTCGCAGATAACTCAAACTCGCTGCGCTCAGACAGTGAGTGATCTGCTCATAACGCGGATTTCCCGGGGCTAAGTTTTTCTAAAGTCCCTGCAAATGTCGCTCGACAGGAATGATCTGGCGGGCTTGGCTGGTTATTGGTAGTGGAAAAGTGGCGGTGGGAAGTTGTTCATTTATAGATAGACTTTCTTATAGGGAAAAAGGAATAGGTGGATAAAAGGAAAGAGGAAAATAAAAAAGTTTGTCAAATTATGAAATTAACTGTTGACAGGGTGAACTTTCGGTGTTATATTAGTTGAGCTGTCGGAAATAATTGTTTCTTTAAATGAGACAATTCGATATGATTTCTGAAAGAAAAAAGAAATTTAAAAAAGTGCTTGACAACTTAAAACGAATATGTTAAAGTAATCAAGTCGCTTGAACAGAGCCGACAATCACTGATCGGAAGAACAGTTCGGAAATCCGAAAGAGTTCGAAAAACTTTGAAAAAACTTAAAAAAGTTCTTGACAAAGTAAAACAGATGTGATAAAGTAAACAAGCTGTCGAAAGACAGACAACCTTGATAACTAAACAGTGAAACACATACGATTCTCGAAAATTCTTTACATTTTTAAGAACGGTTGAATAAACCAAAAACAGTAAAAACGAGAGATAACTAAGCTAGTTGGTTGTCTTGAGTGAATCAAACATTTTATCAGAGAGTTTGATCCTGGCTCAGGATGAACGCTGGCGGCGTGCTTAACACATGCAAGTCGAACGGGAATTACTTTATTGAAACTTCGGTCGATTTAATTTAATTCTAGTGGCGGACGGGTGAGTAACGCGTGGGTAACCTGCCTTATACAGGGGGATAACAGTCAGAAATGACTGCTAATACCGCATAAGCGCACAGGACCGCATGGTCTGGTGTGAAAAACTCCGGTGGTATAAGATGGACCCGCGTTGGATTAGCTTGTTGGTGGGGTAACGGCCCACCAAGGCGACGATCCATAGCCG
>NZ_JBQHVP010000016.1:0-90531 GCF_052064435.1 Blautia sp. HCP3S3_B11 | reverse complement strand
GTTTTTACTGTTTTTGGTTTATTCAACCGTTCTTAAAAATGTAAAGAATTTTCGAGAATCGTATGTGTTTCACTGTTTAGTTATCAAGGTTATTCACTGTCATCTCACGACTTACAGCTCATTTATTATATCACTTACTTTTCAGCTTGTCAAGAACTTTTTTATTTTATTTTTCAAGTTCTTTTCAGTTGTCTGTTTCAGCAACTCTGATATAATATCATGTCTTCAGTTTCCTGTCAACACCTTTTTTATATTTTTTCAACTTTATTCAACCAATTCTTTGTTGTTTATCGAAAAAAATCCGCCTCATTCAGAAGCGGATTTATCATATCATTATTTTTTCTTCGCGTCAAGCACTATTTTACATTTTTTTACATATTTTTTACATGCTCTTTATTTTATTAGACTCATAACTGTTCAGTACCTTCGCAGTTATGAGTCTAAATCCAGTCAATCGGATATTTGCAATCCGCTTCCGCTACGTAGCTCTACACCGGATAACTGCTTCGTAGTTTATCAGGAGGGGCTTGTCCCCCTCCTGGTACAATCAAGTCCCCACCCACTGCTTATTGCTCTTTGCAATTGAAACAGGGAACTTACTTGATTCGGTTAAAAATCGCCTTTATCAATAAAATTTTCCCTCACACATTACCCCTGCTCATTGATAAAAGACACTCATGAATATCTGAATCAGAATATCTTTGTCATATATATAGTTCAGAATATAATCTTTCTTAACTATCTGCAGTCCCATTTCTCCTATTTCCGTATTGCATATAATAGTCAGAGCCAGCAGAACAACCCATACTACGATCAGAAATTTTGCCGCGCCAAGAAATGCTCCTGCGATCTTGTTCATTCCATGAATCACCGGAAGCCTTGATACAAGATTAAGCATCCATATAATACTTTGTATCAGAATCGTCGACAATGCCAGTGAAATAAGAAACGAAATTCCATTCACTGCCATTCTTGCCAGATATTGTGCTACATAATCCGAAAATGTGCTTACAGCCAGATATTGGTAGATATCCGAATTATTATTCTGGAGCAGACCGCTGCTTATCAGATCCGGAAGATTCATTTCATTTATAAAAGTAGTCTGTTCTTCGCCGTTACTCATCTGCGAACTATATTTTTCTTCTACAAATTCCTGACAGCTATCCTGTATCTTCTCATAAATTGATGTGTTCTCGCGAATAAACTGGTTTACATATGGGTTTACAAACCATACGATAGACATCGACAGAAAAACACATGCAATCGAAACAATTTCTTTTATCAGACCTCGTCTATAACCTCTGACACAGGCGAATGCCAGAAGGAGTACTGTAATGACTCCGGCCCATGTTAAAGTCATTTCGCTCATCCTAACTCAATTTTATCACATCTACCCCACTATCCAGTACCAGCAGATATCTGTTCATCCCTATTTTGAAAAAGTCTTTGATCGTTCCGTCTACACTTCCCAGATATTTCTGAACGCCTCTGCTATTCATAACGCACATCTGTGAACTGTTATACATTAAAATATTTCCACCGCTTAATTTGATCGTTGTATATGGAATATTAAAATCTTCTTTAAATTTCAGCTTGCCATCTGCAGTATTGTATACTTCCATGATATACTGCTTATCTTTGCTGTCATTTTTAAAGACAAGGCCAACCATATCATCATCATAAAATGTACTGACGATTTCCTTATCCGTCTCTATTGTTTTTACTTCTTTCGGAATCTGGCTTCCCTGATAAATCGTGAAACCATTGTCTTTAAGGGCTATCGAACGGTTATTGGAAAGGTACTGAATCTGCGGCACTACCACACCTTCGTATTTGTATCCACTGACGATTCTGTCATCTTCGTTCTGTCCTACATCTCCGAAATTATAAAATGCAACATAGCTGGTCGTATCGCTGCCGTCTACAAACTGATAAGTTACCATCATAACCACGCCATCTTCTGACACAGCAATATCCAGAGGATATCCGGGATCATCTATCTTCGTCTGGTTTTCAGCAATCAGACTTCCATCTGTACTGTAAAAATCAATCCAGGTATCGTCTCCGCCATCCAGAATCGCAGCTACAAGACCGCTCTTTGACACTCTTGCCTTAATGATACTGTAAGAAGTTGTCACACTGCCAGTCTTTCCTGATTTATCATAGATTTCCAATGTTGTTCCATCTTTATCCGCGATTACCGCACGCGTTCCGTTAGCATCAGCCACCGGATTCTGCATTTGATAAGTTTCACTCCAGAGTGTACTCATCTTATCAGAAACAAGTGAGACTCCGTCCGGGCTATATCGAAGGATATCTCCATCCATTTCAATATAGCTTGTAGAAACAACATCTTCCTGTTCACTGGACTGTACTACCTTATAATTATGATAACTTCTTTTTTCTATATAAAAACCAACAGCTGTTACAGCAGCAGCTATCGCCACTACTGTAATGACTGTCTTTTTGACTATGTTTCTTTTATGGCGGGATAATCTGAGCTCATAATTATCAGCATATTCCTCCTCTGATACCCCTTGGGCTTTAGCCATTTTCTGTTTTTCTGCCATAAGTTTTTTCTTCTTATGCTTTTTTACAATTTTTTTTAATGTATTTGCCATCTTAGCCTTACCTGATTTCTCACTTTCATATTTTAGTGTCACTGTTCACCGCGTAATTGATATAGCTATTTATAAAGCAATGTACCGGTGTGCCAGCAGGACCATTTCAGGAATCAACTTGTCGGTACACTGGCAAACAGCAATATTCTGATAACTTTTTGTCCTCTATTATACACAATTTTCTAAGGTAATACAATTACTTGTCCCGGATAAATGGTTTCATCTGCTGACATACCATTTAATTGACACAGCTGGCTAAGGGTTTCAATATTTCCATATCTGTTCATACATATCTGATAGAGCGTGTCCCCTGGCTGGATCACGTAAGACTCATGAATCTGTCCCGCCGCCTCACTGTTTTCCTTCTGTGCAGCTTCCCTGACTCTTTTTTGTGCTTTACGCTCATCTGATTCCTGTTGGTAAATCTGTTCTGTTTTATCTGACTTTTCTGTTTTTGACACTGGAACCTGTTCTGTTTTGTCCGATTTTACTTTTGCCTCTTCCTGTGCTGTCGAAGTCTGTTTCTCTGCGCCGGATAATTTGCGGATATCTGTTCTGCTTTCTTCTTGAGGGTCATTCCATGCTGTATCACCTGATACATCAGATGCATTATTTGTTGTACCTGAATCCTTTTTTTCATTCTCTGATGTATCAGTATTGTTTTGTGTACTCATATCTGTTTCACTCCGGATAGCCGGCGACGGTGTTATTTCTTCAACAATCACAGAAGAAACCGTTGCGCTTTCTTCCCCTGTCCGGTCCGCTCTCTGATAGTTTCTGTAAAAATTCATGCCTACTGTCAGCACCGCTATTGCCAGGCATGCCGTCAATCCATATGAAAAAACAGAAGGAGCTGCTAACTCCTTCTTCTTTTCTTTCTTATCTGTAATTATTTTGCGGAAATCTTTTACTGCCTGGTCTTCATAATGTTCCGGTACATCTGGCTGGAGTTCTTTATTTTTATCAACCATGTACGTCTGCATGCCTGGATTTTTTTCATAATAGAGATAATATCCTCCCAAATGTGCCATCCCATTATTCTCATAACGGAAGAATGCATCTTCTCTCTCCTGAGGCTCCATCAGCATCAGAACCTTTTCCCCGCCAAAATATTTCATATGTACTTTTGTCATCAATTCTGTCGCTTCCAGTGTAATCTGGGGCTGTGAGAAAAACCACCCTACAGTTTCCTGATCGTCAAAATATTGTTTCTGGTCGTCCTGTATTTGTTTCCATTGTTCCTTTGAGAAATCTATATGATCTGGCGCTGCATCCATGTTTTCTGCCATAACCGCTCCCTTTATAAACAGGTAAGCGATCTGGGAACGCCATTTTATCTCTCCTGTAAGAATCGCCACTCTGGCCCGCTGTTCTCCTGATGCATTTTCCGCCCTGGCAAGTCTTACCAGAAATGTGTACACATAATCCTCCATATAAATTCTGTAATCATCACCAACAAGGCCAATCTGACGTATATTTCTGGGTAATCCAAATGGTTCTTCACCATTTTGTGTTTCCTGGGATTCGTCCTTATAGATTACTTCTATCATATCTCATCACCCCTTCGGCTATCAGAATAACACAGGTAAATCGCGGATTTTAGCACATTATAAGGCAGATTTATGAGAATTTGGCGACAGATTTTGCACTGTGCATAAATTTCTCCGAAGAAGGATATGATGAAACATAGATAGCGTTGCAAAATCCAAAAATATATCGCAGTACATCATAGTTATTTCGAAAACAATGTACCAGATACACCGCAGATACCATTCTGCTAAATAATTGTGATGATTTCATAATATGATGACAGATCCAAAGCTTTTTGATTCCAGCATCTTATTACAAAATAAACGGAGGGTATATGGCATTTTATGTAAACTCGCAAGAAAGCAACTCCCCGGAGGAAATTGCTTTTCTTTTAAACAAATGTATTCTACACCACCCAGCCAGATGGTCTGAGCTGATTTTTCTCTGTATTGGAAGTGACCGTGTAACCGGCGACTGCCTTGGTCCGTATGTTGGTTATCAGCTTTTTGAACATCTGGATGCTCATGGTATTTATATATACGGTACACTTAAAGAGCCTGTGCATGCTTTGAATCTGGAAAAAATTTCCCGCCAGATAAAACTTCTTCACCCTGACGGTCTGGTAATCGCCGTAGACGCATCTCTTGGGCAAAAAAAGCACCTGGGATATGTGACCATAGCAAATGGCGCACTATACCCAGGTGCCGGAGTTCAAAAGGAACTTCCACCTGTTGGTGATATCCATATCACAGGCATCGTAAACATTGCCGGTATGCTGGAACAGTTAACGCTCCAGACTACCCGTCTGTCTACAGTAATCTCACTGGCAGATACCATCACACAGGGAATCTTAAATTATACGAATTCTTTGATCTGTTTGTAGATACCTTCTGCATCAAGACCATATTTCTCAAGCAGAGCAACTGCTGGGCCTGATTCTCCGAATACATCATTTACACCGATACGTTTTACAGGTACAGGTGCTTTCTCAGACAGGCATTCGCATACAGCTCCTCCAAGTCCGCCGATTACAGAGTGCTCTTCTACTGTTACAACTTTGCCAGTTTCTTTGGCAGCTGCAACTACAAGTTCCTCGTCCAGAGGTTTGATTGTATGGATGTTGATTACTTTTGCATCTACGCCGTCTGCAGCAAGCTTCTCTGCTGCTTCAAGAGCAGGAGCTACGCAAAGACCGTTTGCGATAATTGTAAGGTCTTTTCCTTCACGAAGGACAATACCTTTTCCTAATTCAAATTTATAGTCCGGTCTGTCATTGATAACCGGAACTGCAAGACGTCCGAATCTCATGTATACAGGGCCAACATGCTCGTAAGCTGCTTCTACCATAGCTTTTGCTTCGATATCATCAGAAGGGCATGCAACAACCATTCCCGGGATTGCTCTCATAAGTGCAAAGTCTTCACAGCACTGATGAGTAGCGCCATCTTCACCAACAGAGATTCCGCCGTGAGTAGCACCGATCTTAACATTGATCTTCGGATATGCGATAGAGTTACGAACCTGCTCAAACGCACGTCCAGCTGCAAACATTGCAAATGTGCTGGCAAAAGGAACTTTTCCAGTTGTAGCCAGACCTGCAGCGATACCCATCATATTGCACTCAGCGATACCACAGTCAATATGACGCTCCGGAAATTCTTTCTTAAATACACCTGTCTGAGTAGCTGCAGCAAGGTCAGCGTCCAGAACGACCAGGTTTTCATGTTTCTTACCTAATTCAACCAGTGCAGCACCATAGCTTGCTCTTGTTGCGATCTTCTTTACTTCTGACATAATGCTTCACCTACCTTTTCTAAGTCTGCCATTGCCTGTGCATACTGCTCGTCATTCGGAGCTTTTCCATGCCATCCGGCCTGGTTTTCCATGAAGGAAACGCCTTTTCCTTTTACAGTTTTCATAATGATAGCTGTAGGCATTCCTTTGGTAGCCTTTGCTTCATCAAAAGCAGCTTTTAACTGATCCATATCATTTCCGTCAGCAACGTTGATTACATGGAAGTTAAATGCTTCAAATTTCTTATCAATCGGATACGGAGAACATACATCGTCAATCTTACCGTCGATCTGAAGTCCGTTATTATCTACGATTACTACAAGGTTGTCCAGTTTTCTGTGGCCTGCGAACATAGCAGCTTCCCATACCTGGCCTTCCTGAATCTCGCCATCACCTAATAATGTGTATACACGATAGCTCTCGTTGCTTAATTTAGCGGAAAGAGCCATACCTACTGCTGCAGAGATTCCCTGTCCAAGAGAACCGCTGGACATATCAACACCCGGGATGTGCTTCATATCCGGATGTCCCTGTAAATAAGATCCAAGATGACGAAGAGTCTTTAAATCTTCTTTCGGGAAAAATCCTCTTTCTGCAAGTGCAGAATAATATCCTGGTGCTGTGTGACCTTTGGAAAGTACGAAACGGTCACGATCCGCTTTCTTAGGATCCTTAGGATCAATATTCATTTCTTCAAAATATAAGTATGTGAATACATCTGCTGCAGACAGAGATCCGCCCGGATGTCCTGCTTTTGCAGCGTGTACTGCTGTAACGATGTCTTTGCGGACTTCGTTTGCAATTTTCTGAAGTTCTAATTTTTCCATTATGGTAAATTCTCCTTATTCGCCGAATACTGCTTTATAATCGTTCTGGAATTTCACGATACCTGCATCTGTCAGAGGATGTTTTGTCATCTGTACGATTACACTGTATGGAACTGTTGCGATATCAGCACCAGCAAGTGCGCAGTCTGTTACATGGATCGGATTTCTTACGCTTGCAGCGATGATCTCTGTTTCGATTCCAGCTACTTCGAAGATCTCAGCGATCTCACGGATCAGATCTACACCTCTTGTGGAAATATCATCAAGTCTTCCAAGGAATGGAGATACATAAGTAGCGCCAGCTCTTGCAGCCAAAAGTGCCTGATTAGCTGTGAAGATCAGAGTAACGTTTGTTTTGATTCCTTCTGCTGAAAGAACTTTAACTGCTTTCAGACCTTCTACTGTCATAGGGATCTTGACAACCATGTTTGGATGGATTGCTGCGATCTCACGGCCTTCTTTGATCATGCCTTCAGCGTCTGTTGTTGTAGCTTTAACTTCACCACTGATCGGTCCGTCTACGATAGATGTGATCTCTTTGATTACTTCGTTGAAATCTCTTCCTTCTTTTGCGATAAGAGATGGGTTTGTAGTAACACCACAGATTACACCCATATCGTTAGCTGCTTTAATGTCTTCTACTTTTGCTGTGTCAATAAAAAATTTCATGATTATAATCCCTCCTGTTTTTGCTCATTCCAAGCGTTCGTTCGTTTGATGATTTCATTATAGCAAACTTCTGAGGAAGGTCAAGCGCATGAATAATTATTAATAATTTTCTTATTAATAATTATGTTTTTTATTAATACTGATTTCCTTGATAAATTATAGTCAATCCGTCTTTGAATCGTATTTCTACGGTATATCTTATCTGCAGTTTAGTTTTGAAGTTCCAAATTATTATTAATAATTTTCTACGGCGTATTTAATTAATTTTTCCCGGAAGGGTTTTTCCGGATTTTCGCATATCCGGTTGTGCGTCTGGATATGAGCTTGGGCGTGTATTCAATATTATAAAGACTGATCGGCGCTGAGTCTGTCAGCGCCCGCTCCCTTGTATCAATCTTGCGGATAATAATGTCACAAGCATCCTGGCCTTTAAGTGCTACAAAATGATCGATGGTCGTGAGAGAAATTCTCCGGATGCTGGAATAAAAAATGTTGTCACATCCGATTACAGAGACATCCCTCGGCACATGAATCTTTGCCTCATGAAGTGCATCCAGCGCCCCAATTGCCATCATGTCATTCTGACCGGCAATCGCAGTGAATTCCCTTCCCTCTTTCAAAAGTTCCATGGTAAGCTGGTAGCCCATGGAATATTCTGTATCCATTCGTGGAATTCTTGAGTCTATAGACTCATCTGCTGCCTTTATGATCACATGCTCCTTCAGTCCTTCTTTCTCAAATTCCTTTACAAAACCATTTACACGTTTACTTCTCTGCCATTGTCTTCTGGTCAGAGGCGGCGTGATAAATGCCACATCTCTGTGTCCCAGATCAAGCAGATGCCTGGCCATCATTTTTCCCACTACTGTATTATCCTGATTAATGGCATCTACCGTAGTAGTTTTCTCTTTGTTACTGATGATAACAAGAGGAATCGTCTGTGCCAGCTGTTCCACCTGCGGCTGAAAGTCCGGATTTGGATTGCAGCTGTAAATGATTCCCTGAGGCTGGATGGTGTGCATCATGCGAAGGTATTTCTCCTCCAGGCGGGCATCTCTCTGTGTATTGCAGATAAAGACACCATATCCCTGCTTGTTCGCTACTGCCTCTACTCCCTGAAGGAGCAGCACATAGTATGGACTTGTCAGAGTCGGGCAAAAGACAACGATCAGTTTTTCCTTCTTGCTGTCTTTTTTGTTTTTGCGGCCGGGAAGCTGATAACCCAATTCCCGGGCTGCCTGTTCTACCTTCTCTACTGTCTCTCTGGAAAAAGAAACATTGTATTTCTTATTCAGGACCATCGATACCGTTGCCTGGGATACGCCAGCTTTCTCTGCCACTTCAGAAGAAGTTGCTTTCTTTTTTGACAAAGTTGCTCCTCCTTTTACCAGATTTCAAAAGTTACTGCATCTGCAATAACTTTTAAAGTTCTACGCGTCCCTCGAGAGCACGCAGTAAAGTTACTTCATCAATATACTCCAGATCACCACCTACAGGAACGCCGCTTGCGATTCTGCTTACTTTGATACCGGTAGGTTTGATCAGTTTGCTGATATACATTGCCGTTGTCTCGCCCTCCAGACTGGAGTTTGTGGCAACGATCACTTCTTTTACATCATCTTTCGTCAGACGCTGCATGAGTTCTTTCAGCCTGATATCATCCGGCCCGATTCCAAGCATAGGTGAGATTGCACCATGAAGTACATGATAAACGCCGTCAAATTTGCCGGTTTTCTCATATGCGGCAAGATCTCTGGTATTCTCTACGACCATGATTACGGAATGATCTCGTTTATCATTACTGCAGATCGGGCAGATTTCTCTGTCTGTAAGCGTGTAGCAGCATTTGCAATACTGCACATTCTCTCTGGCATTGATGATCGATGAAGTAAGCTGGTCCACCTGGTCTTTCGGCATGTTCATGATGTGAAATGCCAGCCTCTGTGCTGATTTTGCCCCGATTCCCGGAAGATGGGAAAGCTGCTCGATCAGCTTATTGATATGACTGCTGTAGTATTCCATCAGAATGGAAGACCCCCGCCAAGACCGCCAAGGCCGCCTGTCAGTTTGGACATAACGGCTGTGGATTCTTCTTCAACTTTGCGAAGTGCCTCGTTTGTTGCTGCAACAATCAGGTCTTCCAGCATTTCGATATCATCAGGATCTACAACCTCTTCCTGAAGTTTTACTTTTGTAACTTCTCTTTTACCGGAGATGGTTACTTCTACAGCTCCGCCACCTGCTGTAGCTGTGAATTCTTTCTCTTCCAGTGCTTTCTGATTCTCTTCCATCTGGCGCTGCATTTTCTGCGCCTGTTTCATAAGATTATTCATATTTCCCGGCATACCCATTCCCGGGAATCCTCCACGTTTTGCCATTGTGGTATCCTCCTTTATTCTACATATTTTTGATATTACGAATTGTTCCGCAGCTATGCTTCTCCCACAATTCTTCAAATATCATTAATTATTCCAGCGGTTCATCAGGGTCTTCTTCTATAACAACATCCATATGGATGTTATCTTTTATTGCCTGATCCACTGTGATGTTCGCCAGATTCGTATGCTGATGCTGATTTGCTACCAGCATCTGGATTTCTACTGTCTTTCCTGTCTGGGCAATGATGATATCCTGAAGTTCTTTCTTTGCTTCCGGATTATCTACATAAGACTGTCCGAGGAAATCCTGAAACTCCACATAAAGAATCGGCTCTCCTGTTTCTCCATTATATTTTGGAACAGATTTCTGCAGCATTTGTTTAAACATCCCTGTCGTCTGACCTGTGATTACTCTCCAGCCCGCCACGATCTTCTGCAGATCCTCCGGTGCCGCTTTTGCCGGGGCTTTCTTAGCTGCTGTAGCAGTTGCAGCGGTATCCGCTCCTGTCGCAGATGTTCCCTGCTGCACGATCACCTGCTGCACCGGGCGCTCATCTATCCGCTGTTCCAGCACACGAAGTCTGTCCAGAACAGAATCCAGATTTGTTTCCATCGCAGGACGGCACAATTTAATCAGTGCAATTTCCACAAGGACTCTCTTCTGTGTTGCATATCGTATCTGGTTGGAAAGATCTGAAAAGATTCGAATATAACGCATCAACGTCTCCGCTTCCAGCATCGTACTTTCTTCTTTCAGAAGCTTCATATTCTCAGATGAAACGTCAATTGCTTCCTCCGGATTCTCAGAGGTCTTTACCAGAAGAAGATTTCTCATATACCACGTAAAATCTCCTACAAACTGACTCAGCTCCCTGCCGCCTACGATCAGTTCCTCCAGGATATGGATAGAACCTGTCACATCCCCCTGAATTACTTTACGCAAAAGTTTGCTGAACACTTCAGTATCAACAGCACCCAGAACTTCCAGAACTTTATCATAGGTAAGTTCCTGTCCAAGGTAAAAAGCGATACACTGGTCAAGAAGGCTCAACGCATCTCGCATAGAGCCATCCCCTGCTTTCGCCACATAGCGGACTGCTTTTTCCTCAGCAGTTACACCTTCGACCTTAAGAAGTTCATCCAGTCTGGCTGCGATCGTATCTATGGTAATTCTGTGGAAATCATACCTCTGGCATCTGGATAAAATCGTGATAGGAATCTTGTGCGCCTCTGTTGTCGCAAGGATAAACATAACGTAAGACGGCGGTTCTTCCAGTGTTTTCAGCAGGGCATTGAATGCACCCGTGGAAAGCATATGAACCTCGTCTATGATGTATACTTTATATTTACCCTCTGTCGGGCGGTAAGAAACCTCTTCTCTGATCTCTCGGATATTGTCTACACCATTGTTTGATGCAGCATCAATCTCGATCACATTCATTGCAGTTCCTGCCTGAATTGCCTTACACATGGCACATTCATTGCATGGGCTGCCATTTACGGGATGTTCACAGTTGACTGCTTTCGCCAGAATTTTGGCTACTGTTGTTTTACCGGTTCCTCTCGTTCCGCAAAACAGATATGCATGACCAATCCGGTTGTGTTTGATCTGATTTGTCAGGGTAGTCACGATGTGATCCTGGCCTTTGACATCTGCGAAATTATCCGGTCTGAATTTTCTGTAAAGAGCAGTGTAACTCATGAACAAACTCCTATCATATAACTATCTCATATCTTATTATCACAGCCGCCGCGGAAAAATTCCCGCGGCGGTCTTTTTTACACTTTAGTATCTTATATGAAAAGGTATCTTTCAGTCAAGTACTGTTTCAATACCGGACATATATTTCATCAGTCACCAAAGCTGATGCCGATCTGTTTGGCAGCAAGTACCAGCTGGTCTTTTGGTGATACCATTTTAAGTTTGCCTGCGCATTCTTCAAGCGGTACACGTTTAATCTTTCCGTTTACCACACCGATCATTACGCCATACTCGCCGTCAATGATTGCCTGTGCTGCACCTGCACCGATTCTTGTAGAAAGAACACGGTCGTACGGACAAGGTTCTCCACCTCTCTGTGTATGTCCGGGAACTGTGACACGTACTTCATTTCCAAGTTCTTTGTAAATCTGATCTGCGATCTCATAAGAAACGGACGGATATTTCTTTGCTCTTGCTTCCAGTTTTTCTTTGTATTTTTTCTTAGGAAGCTGTGCATCTTCTTTGGAGATAGCACCTTCTGCAACTGCAAGGATTGTGAAACGTTTACCTGCTTTTGCACGTTTTCGGATTGCTTCTGTAACTTTCTTGATATCGTATGGAATCTCCGGAATAAGGATAATATCTGCACCACCGGCAACACCGGCATGAAGTGTCAGGCTTCCTACTTTATGTCCCATAACTTCTACGATAAATACACGTCCATGTGAGGATGCAGTTGTATGGATACAGTCAATCGCATTTGTCGCAATGTTTACAGCACTCTGGAATCCAAATGTCATGTCTGTGCCATAAATATCATTATCAATGGTCTTCGGAAGATGAATGATGTTCAGACCTTCTTCTCTCAGAAGGTTGGCTGTTTTCTGTGTACCATTTCCACCAAGGATAACCAGGCAGTCAAGGCAGAGTTTGTAATAGGTCTGCTTCATTGCCTCAACCTTGTCCAGTCCGTTCTCATCCGGAACACGCATCAGTTTAAACGGCTGTCTGGAAGTTCCAAGAATTGTTCCGCCCTGGGTAAGGATTCCGGAGAAATCTTTGGATGTAAGCATACGGTATTTCCCATAGATAAGCCCTTTGTATCCATCGTCAAATCCATAAACCTCTAATTCGTCTACATTATTTGTCAGTCCTTTTACTACTCCTCGCATGGTAGCGTTAAGTGCCTGACAGTCACCGCCGCTGGTAAGCATACCTATTCTTTTGATCATGATCGTATCCTCCATTTCTGTGTTTTAAAAATTGTAACTGTTCAGTGCTCTCACAGTTGGCAGACTGCTGAACAGTTACTAAGAATTATCAATATCCACTACAAGACACGCCGTATATTCAAGTGTTACCATCCGTAATATTTGTTATAACACCCTAACATATCCATTTCCAGAATAATGATAGTTTATCTTTGTTTATTATATAATATTTACTCTTTTCACACAATAGCGTTGGAAAACTTTTGTGAGTAAAAAGACGTTTCGTATTACTGTTCACTGATAGTATCCTGCGAGGTGTTTTTGCATGAATATGCCAAAATCCCGAGACATACAAGCCAAAATTCCATTGCCGCAGGCAATCTGGAATGAATTTGGGCTACGTTACTGAGAACGGAGTGAACAGTAACCTCTTATTTTTCTATTGACAAACCCAGTCCCCGCCTATATAATCAAGAGTGCGCAGCCGGGGAGATAGCGGTGCCCTGTACCTGCAATCCGCTACAGCAGGGGTGATGCCAATCTGAGGCTTGTATCCTGTGGAGCTGCCCTCTATAAGTGGCGTTGACGTTTGGGTCTTACGCAACAGGAATCTGTGAACCGTGTCAGGACAGGAATGTAGCAGCACTAAGCAGAAGCTCTTGTGTGCCGTAAGGGTGCCTGGGCTGAGTTAACTGTAGAGGTAACGTCTGTGGGACCATTCCGAAGTGCGGCGCGCAAAAAAGAATATTCATGATGTGAGCCATCATATGAAATAAAAAGCATTCTGGATTTTATCTTTACGATAATCTCCTGAATGCTTTTTTCTTTAATCTTCTACAGCCTGTACGCAGCTTTTGTTTTTGTATTTCTTCATCACATGAAAATAATATGGAACTAATGGTACAAGTGCAGCAATCCAGGCTGCAGGATCAGCCATACAGACTCCTGCAAAAGAAGTATGTCCCGCGATCAGTACAACGATTCCTGCTCTTGCCGCCAGTTCGAATATGCCTCCAAGCATTGGTACAAGTCCGTATCCCATTCCCTGAAGGGTATTTCGATACAAAAAGATACTTCCAAGAAATGGATAAGCCCAGAACACTGTTCTGAAATACGTGACAGATACCTGCACTACATCCTGCTCTGATGGATCTACGAAAAGGTAGGTCATATATTTTCCAAAGAAAAACATCAGGAGCATGACAAAGATACTCCATCCCCAGATCATCAGCTGAGTATAGCGCACACCCAGTTTCACACGATCCATTTTACGGGCACCACGATTCTGTCCCACATAGGTTGCAATCGTCGCACCAAAAGCTGTAAATACTGTGGCAAAGATATTCTGAATCTTACCTGCTGCCGAGAAACCAGCCATATGTACAGGTCCGTAAATATTAACCGCACTCTGAACGATAATTGTTCCGATGGCAGTGATGGAAAACTGCAGACCCATAGGTATTCCAAGTTTCAAAAGTCTGCCAAAACTATCCCAGGATATCTCGAAGTTCTTTCTCTCCAGATGAAGAATTGGAAATCTTTTTACAATATAAATCAGACAGCATACCGCAGAAATTCCCTGTGCGATCACCGTCGCATATCCGCAGCCTTCCACGCCCATTCCAAATATAACTATAAATACAACATCAAGAATTACGTTGATCACTGCTGAGATAATAAGAAAGTACAGTGGTGATTTCGAATCTCCCAAAGCTCTTAAAAACGCCGCAAGAGCATTGTAAGCACCTGTAACAATAAGTCCGGCATAGATAATTCCCATATACGCCGTTACATCATTAAATACTTCTTCCGGAGAATTCATCAGGTGCAGAATCGGTTTATTCGCCAGACTGAATCCTATCGTCATTACAATAGAAAATGCTGCCATCAGGTAGATGGACATTGCGACATAATGTCGCATCCTGTCAAACTTTTTAGCGCCAAACATCTGCGCTACAATAATTGCAAATCCACTGCTAAGCCCATTCAGCCAGCCTGTTACAAAGAACATCACCGAACCGGTGCTTCCAATTGCCGCAAGTGCATTTACGCCGATAAATTTTCCGGCAACGATCGAGTCCGCAATGTTATAAAACTGCTGGAAAAGATTTCCCAGACACATGGGAATCATAAATTTTATGATCAGACTCACCGGATTGCCGATTGTCATATCATTTGTTGTATCTCTTTTCATTCTTTCGCCTCATTTAATTTTAGCTGATTATACACTAGTACAGCGAATATTAAGTAACTGCTATATTGACTTGTCTGATTTTTCATCTTCGGCGTTGTCGTCAATCGCCGTAGCCACCGCTACGCCTCATTCCTCCGCCTTGCAGCTGAAGAAATCATCCTGCGTCAATATAGCAGAAACTTAAATTTCGATGTACTAGTTCCTATTAACTATACTCCTGCTGCTGATTTATTAATTATTTTCCGCAAGCTTCTCCTGTTCTGATTTCTTCGCTGCTTTTTCTTGTTTCTTTTTCTCACGAAGTCTTTTGAAAAAATCAGACAGCATTGTGGAGCATTCTTCTTCCAGAACACCCTGCGTAATTTTTACCTGATGATTAAAACCATCTACCTGCAGAAGATTCATAACTGAACCCGCACAGCCTGCCTTAGCATTCATACAGCCAATCACAACTTCATCAATTCTGGACTGCACAAGCGCCCCGGAACACATCTGACATGGTTCCAGCGTCACGTACATCGTGCACCCCTCTAACCGCCAGTCACCAAGCTTTTTACTGGCTTTTCGGATTGCATTCAACTCTGCATGAGAGAGTGTGTTTTTATCTGTATTTCTTCTATTATATCCGCGTGCAATAATCTTTCCTTCATATACGATTACACTGCCAATTGGTACTTCTTCCAAAGCCTCCGCTTTCTTTGCCTGTCGGATAGCTTCTTTCATAAAACGTTCCTGATCTGTCAAGCTCTGCCTTCCTTTCCCATTTTTAACATAAAAAAAGCCCGGAGTTTCTTAACCCAAGCAAATTAAAATGTAACTTTATACGTTGAAGCTTACCCAAAGCCAAAATATAGCAAGCTTTTTCGTTTGAAATAACGATAGCAAAAATCTATTATAAAATCAACCCATTTACAAAATTTTTGCAGTCAATCGGATATTCGCAGTTATTGTTCATCGGAATAGGCTGTAAAAATTCGTGAAAAGCTTGCAAAAATTCATGAACTGGACAAACTGAAGGAAATGAGATAAAAAAAGAAAGTGCCGAGAACCTTGATTTCTCTGGCACTTTCGCTGTTTTATGCTAGTCGAAGCGACGGGATTCGAACCCACGACCTCTGCGTCCCGAACGCAGCGCTCTACCAAACTGAGCCACGCTTCGTCAATGCAAGTGATATTATATTAGTAAAATTGCAGTTTGTCAATAGATTTTTTTAAATTTTTTTAATTTTTTCGAATATTTTTTTATCATGCTCATATACATTATTGAATCTGATTTTACGGAGGGAAGATTTTGGCTGGATATCGGCGTTTTATCGCATATGTATATGACTACGAAAATGGTAAGAAAGGCAGTAACTGTGGTTTTATTAAAGTTGAGGTGAAAAATCAGCAATGTTCTGTTGAGGTACATCTGCATTGTCCGGGGCTTCCTGAAAATGTAATGTGCAGAATTTATGGATTTACGCGAAAGGATGGACTGATCAATGGTATCCTTCTGGATAGCTGTGAGACAGAGAAAGAAATTATCGAATGCCTGATCATAACAGATGCCTTGAATATGAATGAGTCTGGCATAGCGCTTGGAAAGATGGGCGGTATGGTTATTATTACTGATAATGGCGAATTCTTTGGCACAGAATGGGATGACCAGATAATCCGGCCTGAAAATTTCCGCGAATTGAAAGCAGAATCTTCATCAGATGTTTCCGCTTCTCCTATTGATAAAACATCACATACATCAGATAGTCCTGCCCGCTCTTCAGGCACCCCTGTCAGCGATACTTCACGTACATCAGATACTCTTGTCAATGAGATTTTATACACATCTGATGCGCCTATCGATGAGAATTCACCCAATATGGCAGATATAAACTCCGACAATATTGACACAAGTTTCAATGTTTCTGCTCTTGCTAACATTTCTGATTCTTCTTTCACTGCCACTATACAAGAAATCCCAATACCACCCGAAGTTTCTGAAATACAAACAAAATCACAAGATATATTCACAGAAGCCCCAAGATCTGTAAATGCCTCAGAAAATAATACATCTACAATATCTCCAGATTACATAGGGCATAATAAACCAAATGCATCTATTATATCTGTAGATTCTCCCAAGAATGCTATCGATGAAGGCGAAATATCTAAAAGCAAAGATTCTTCTGAGTTTTTCCCATTCTCAGATGGCGAAATTGCAACAGCATGGAAGATTCATCTTAACGATTTAAAACGTTTCCCACGTCAATACTGTGCATTGCGCAATAACCGTTTTATCCAGTATGGACATTATAATTTCGGGCATTTGCTTTTGGGGCAGAAAAATAATGGGCAATATATTCTGGGGGTTCCGGGCAGTTATAATCAGCAGGAGCGTTTTATGGCAAATATGTTTGGTTTTCCGTATTTCAAAGAAAGCGATTATATAGAATTGTCAAAAGCTCGAGGCGGCTACTGGTATCGTTTAATCGATGCCCCGGATTCCCACCGATAAAATTGTCTTCTGAAGAATTTTCCGGAACCCCTGAAGCTCTTCAAAAGTGTAACTTCCATATCCAGGTCTCAGGACTCCGTCCGAGTCCTTATAGGCCTGGAGGTAATATTCTTTCGCTCCCTTAAGCCACTCTGCAATTTCTTCAAAATCTTTCTGCGTATGCAGTTCCCGCACAACTGTAGTCCGAAATTCATAGTCCAGTTTTCCATGAAGTAAAAAGTCCGCTGTCTCAAAGATACTGTCCATGTATGGTTTCTCAATTCCTGTCAGATTTCTATAATTATCGGGACAGGCCTTAATATCCATCGCCACCTTATCAATCAGTCCTGCCTCTGCCAGATGTTTCACTATCTCCGGACGTGAACCATTCGTGTCCAGTTTGACAGCATATCCCAGTTCTTTTATCTTCACTATAAACTCTTCCAGCCCGTCAGACAGGGTCGGCTCACCGCCTGAGATACAGACACCGTCAAGAATGCCTTTTCTCTTTTGTAAAAATGCCAGAAGTTCTTCCTGGGCATAATCCGGCTGTTCCCCAGGCGCTGTTACCAGCACACTGTTCTGGCAAAATGGACAGCGGAAATTGCAGCCTCCCAGAAATATGGTACTGGCTACTTTTCCCGGATAATCTAATAATGTTGTTTTATTAAAACCACAGATTCTCATTTTTTATCTCCATTTTAATAGAATCAGGCAAATTCTCTGCTTAAATTACCAAAGCTGTAAACCGTAATCGGCAACTTACCTGTCAAATTATAAAATATACGTAACTGTTCAGTACCTTCACAGTTACGAGTCAAAATCCATTAAAAATCGCCTTCGGCGATGGGATTTTGACTTGTATGTCTCGGGATTTTGGCATGTTCATGCCAAAACACCTCGCGGGATAGTAGACTGCTGAATAGTTACAAATATACTAATAATTTTAACATTAAGCTATCCAACACACAAGGCAGGTAAAAAATAACAGCAAAAAACAAAGAGAATCCTGTTTTATCAGGATTCTCCAAATCTTTCATATTCTATATCAGAATCATCTCTGTCTTTAGTTCAGCTGATAAACCTCCGCTGACTGAAGACCAAAGCTTAATGCTTCTGAATGGCTGTTGAAGTAAATATCCACATGTCCATAAGGTGTTCCCAGATCTTCTACTGTATAGACGTTTCCGTTGATCAGAAGCTGTGTTCCAAATGGAACGCCTGCCATAGCTACTGTACGTCCTGCCGTCGGAACTGTTCCGCTGGCTGTCAGGTTACCTGCTGTGCCACAACACTGTGCGCAGTTACAATATGCAGTCAGTGTAAAGTTACCAAGATATTTTCCCTGACTGGAGTCTGCGCTCTCTGAAGATGACTGGCTGTCATCTGATACAGAACTGTCGGATGTATCTTCACTGCTGTCTGTGCTTTCTTCATAAGAAGAATCACTGTCTTCGCTATAAGAATCTTCTGAAACTGTATCTTCTGACGATTCCTCCTCTGAATATGTATCTCCTGACTCCTCTGTATCATAGGAATCTTCTTCGTAATCTTCAGAATCGGAGTTCTCTTCTTCGCTCTGTTCCTGTGCTGCCGCTGCTTCTGCCTCGGCCTGCGCCTGAGCTGCTTCTCTGGCAGCTTTCTCTTCTTCTGCCTGTTGTACCAGCCGGGCAATGCTGTTGTCCGCATTATTAATCTCTGCTGTCAGTGCTGCTGCCTCTTCCTGGCTGGCGCTGATCTGACTTACATAAGAAGAGATATTATCACTGGTACTTGCCGCAAGTTCCTGAACCTCCTGCTGCTTGGATGCTCTTTCTGCAAGGAGTTCATCAATAGAAGCTTTCTCCTCTTTTGCAGTAGTTTCCTGATCCTTTATTGTATTCTGGAGGTTCTCGCATTTCTCCAGCATATTTCTGTCATACTGCGAAATCTTTGCAACGTTCTCAGCATTGTTAAGAAACTCTGACAGGTCTTTAGATGACAGCAATGTTGTCAGTGCAGATGTACCGCCATTCTCATACATATACTGGATACGAAGTTTCATATCGTCATACTGTTTATTTAACGCTTTCTTTGCTTTCTTTAATTCTGTGTGAAGCTGATTCAGTTCATTCTCTTTCTCTCCCGCCTGTATGCTGAGTTCTGAGATTGCGTTGGTCAGATCTTCATACTGTGTATTTAAATCAGACAGATAGTTCTCCAGTTCCTGCTTCTTGCTCTCAAGGCTGTCAATATTCGCCTGTGCCTGAGCAAGTCCGGCTTCTGCTTCCTGTTTCTGAGCCTGCATATCAGCGATCGCATCTTCTGTTGCATATACAGTTGTTCCCATGGAAAAAGTAAGCATTGCTGCCAGCAGTAATGAAAAAACTTTTTTCTTCATAAATTAATCACCTTTCTCGTTAATCTGAAATCCAGTATAACATATTTCGTAAAAAAATCAACACTTTTTATTAACTTCTGTAATAATTACGTAATATTTCACAATTGTCAATCGGATATTCGCAATCCGCTTTCGCTACTTGCTCATAACCGAATAACTGCTCCGCAGTTTATCAGGAGGGGCTTGTACCCCTCCTGATACAAGCAAGTCCCACCCACTGCTTATTGCTCCTCGCAATTGAAGCAGGGGACTTACTTGATTCGGTTAAATGCCACTAAAAAGAAGCCCGCACGACAGGACTTTTTTAACAGGAGATCACGGCAAATTTCTATCACGCAAAAAACAGACACCATCTCATCTCTGAGACAATGCCTGTTCCTCTTAACCTATTTTCAGTATTTCACGTTTATTCTTTACCAGTTATTCTGCAGCCGCTGCTTCTTCTGGCTCTGCGTCCATGACTTCCTGGTATTTCTCCAGAATAATTGTCTGGATTCTGTCACGTGTTCCGGAATTGATCGGGTGCGCGATATCGCGATATTCTCCGTCAGTTGCCTTGCGGCTTGGCATAGCGATAAATAATCCTTTTTCTCCTTCAATTACCTTAATATCATGTACTACAAATTCATCGTCAATTGTAATGGAAACAACTGCCTTCATCTTTCCTTCTTTTGCTACCTTTCTCACACGCACGTCAGTAATATTCATGATATATTAGCTCCTTTCGATTTTACCGAATCTATCCGGCTTTTTACTTATAATACATATCTGTCATTTTTCTCCACGACGATCTTCACTTCTCCCTCGCCGCAGTAATACGAATTTGCACGAATAGTATCTCGGCTTTCAACAATGCAGTTCTCAATATGGGTATTATCGCCCAGATATACATTGTTTAAAATTACAGAGTTCTTAATAACGCAGTTATTTCCTACAAATACGTCTTTAAAAAGAACGGAATTCTCTACCGTACCGTTAATGATACATCCGCTGGCAACCAGGCTGTTCTTAACCTGTGCTCCCGGATTATATTTTGCAGGTGGCAGGTCATCAATCTTTGTCTTAATCGTTGGTTCCTGTTTGAAGAAATAATTTCTGATCTCCGGTTTCAGGAAATCCATGTTTGTCTTGTAATATGCTTCTGCTGTAGAAATATTGCTCCAGTATTTATCAATCTTATATCCGTAGATTCTCTTAAGATTCTTATAACGGATCAGGATATCCTGGACGAAATCATGACGTCCTTCCTGTGCAGCTCTCTCGATAAGCTCGATCAGCTGTCTTCTTCGGATAACATAAATACCTGTTGAAATTGTATTATAGGAAGAAACCATTGGTTTCTCTTCAAATTCTTCAATCCTGCAGTCTTCGTTCATGCGCAGAACACCAAATCTCTCGATTTCATTCGGATCATCACAGGTAGTACATACAACTGTAACGTCTGCACGTTTGGCAATATGATATTCAAGAACTTTATTGTAGTCCATCTTATAGATACAATCTCCGGATGCAATTACAACATATGGCTCATGACTACTCTTAAGGAACTGCAGGTTCTGATAGATTGCATCTGCTGTTCCCTGATACCAGAGGCTGTTCTCCTTTGTGATGGTAGGTGTAAATACAAAAAGACCACCCTGTTTTCGTCCGAAATCCCACCATTTGGATGAACTTAAATGTTCATTCAGGGAACGGGCATTGTACTGTGTCAGAACAGCAACTTTCTGGATATGAGAACTTGCCATGTTGCTCAGTGCGAAGTCAATGCTCCTGTAGCTTCCGGCTATCGGCATTGCCGCAATCGCTCTCTTATTTGATAATTCTCTCATGCGGTTATTATTACCGCCTGCCAAAATAATACCTATTGCTCTCATTATTTGTCACCGTCCTTTGCTGCAATTACCTGTCCGCCGGCCAGTCCACCATCCGGATAATCCTCAGGTGTAGTAATTCCTGATATTGCTGTATTCTTGCCAATTCTTACATTATCCGGAATCACACTGCGCTCACCGACAGTAGCGATTCCAAATGAATATACTGCAGGTTTCAGCACGTTCGGTGCTTCCTCTCCGCATCCCAATACAACATTATTTCCGATTGTAACATCCTCGGCAATGATTGCTTTATCCATCCGTACACCCTCTCCGATCGTTGAGTTACGCATAATGATAGAATCGCGGATCACACTGCCCTTTCCGATCACAACATTCGGTCCGATTACTGAATTATGTACTTCTCCGTAAATCTCCGCGCCCTCTCCGATCAGACATCTGTCAGTAACAGCTTCTGCGGAAATATACTGCGGCGGGATGATATCTCCCTTTGTATAAATCTTCCAGAATTCTTCGTACAGATTAAATTCCGGAATGATATCGATCAGTTCCATATTGGCTTCCCAATAAGAGCCAAGTGTTCCTACGTCCTTCCAGTATCCATTGTATTCATAGGCAAAAAGTCTCTCACCTTTCTCCTTACAATATGGAAGAACATGTTTACCAAAGTCACAGCTACCCTGTTCCTTCAAAGTCATCAGCGCTTCTTTTAAAGCAGGCCAGCTGAAAATATAGATACCCATGGATGCCAGATTACTGCTTGGATGCTCCGGTTTCTCTTCGAACTCTGTGATTCTTCCCATCTCATCTGTTACCATGATACCAAAACGGCTTGCTTCCTCAATAGGAACCGGCATACAGGCGATTGTCACGTCCGCTTTATTCGCTTTATGGAAATCAAGCATCACTTCGTAATCCATCTTATAGATATGGTCACCGGATAAGATCAGAACGTAATCCGGGTTATACTGTTCCATATAATCCATATTCTGGAAGATCGCATTGGCCGTTCCTGTATACCACTCACTGCTGGTACTCTTCTCGTAAGGTGGAAGTACTGTTACACCACCTTCATTTCTGTCAAGATCCCACGGAATACCGATGCCAATATGTGTATTAAGCCTGAGAGGCTGATACTGTGTTAATACGCCTACTGTATCGATACCCGAATTAATGCAGTTACTTAACGGAAAATCTATGATGCGGTATTTTCCGCCAAAAGAAACTGCAGGTTTTGCTACTTTTTCTGTCAGTACACCCAGTCTGCTGCCCTGGCCGCCAGCTAGAAGCATGGCTATCATTTCTTTCTTAATCATGCAATCACCTCTTGTTGTAATTATGATTATTTAATTATAGCACACTTCCTCCCGATAGTGAACATTATTTACAATTTTTGTTTTATATATTTGTTTTTTTTATTGTTTTTGTACACGTTTTTTTATTTATCTGTTGTGTTTCTTCCCATATAGTTATGCATTTTTTATATATATAGTGTCGTTTTTTGTATTTTTTTATCATGTAGGACATACTTAAAGAAGCTCTTTTCATTTTCAGACGTAGGGAGTATAATGAGTTAAATATGTTACTGTTCACTCTGTTCTCAGTAACACGCTTCGCGATGCAGGAAATATGAACCTCCTTGCGCAAAGCCCAAAGAGTATCGTTTGCTTCGCAAACTTATTTATGCTATTCGCATAAATTCGCGCAATATATCTCGGAATTTTAACATTTTTATGTCAAAACATCTCGCGGGATAGTGGTGTGTGAGTAGTAACTTAAATATATTTAATAAGGAGATTATAGAATGTATCAGATAGATTTTCATAAACCGCTTCATATACACTTTATCGGTATCGGCGGAATCAGTATGAGCGGACTGGCTGAGATTCTTCTCGGAGAAAACTTTGTTATCTCCGGTTCAGACTCCAAATCCAGCCCTCTTACTCAGGCACTTGAACAAAAAGGAGCTACTGTTTACTACGGTCAGCGCGCCTCAAATATCACAGACAACGTAGATGTTGTCGTATACACTGCAGCTATCCATCCTGACAATCCGGAATTTGCCTGTGCAAAGGAAAAAGGACTTCCTATGCTTACACGTGCAGAACTTCTCGGACAGATCATGCGAAATTATGATACACCGATTGCTATTTCCGGAACTCATGGAAAAACTACCACAACCTCTATGGTATCTCATATTCTTCTTGCAGGAGACTGTGATCCTACGATCAGCGTCGGCGGTATCCTTCCGGCTATCGGCGGCAATATCCGGGTTGGCGAATCTGAAACATTTGTCACAGAAGCCTGTGAATATACCAACAGCTTCCTGAGCTTTTTTCCGAAGATCAGTATTATCCTGAACATGGATGCTGACCATCTGGATTTCTTTAAGGATATTGATGACATTCGTCATTCTTTCCGTCGTTTTGCAGAACTTCTTCCTGCTGACGGCACACTAATCATTAACGCTGATACGCCTAAATATGAAGACATTATCCGCGATCTTCCATGTAATGTGATCACTTATGGTCTGGAACACGATGCCGATTATCAGGCAGCTGATATCACTTATGATAAATATGGACATGCATCCTTCTCTGTTCTTCGTAATGGTGTAAAAGTTGGCAGCTATTACCTGAAAGTGCCGGGCATCCACAATGTTTCCAATGCTCTGGCAGCTATCGCTCTTGGTCATCTTCTTGATCTTTCCGAAGAAGTGATCATTAAGGGACTTGGAAGCTTCACAGGAACAGACCGCCGTTTCCAGTATAAAGGTGAAGTTGCAGGCGTTACTATCGTAGACGATTATGCACACCATCCGACAGAGATCGAGGCTACTCTTCATGCAGCGCACAATTATCCACACAAGAAATTATGGTGCGTATTCCAGCCTCATACATATACACGTACCAAAGCGCTCCTTCCGGAATTCGCCAAGGCACTGAGTCTGGCAGACCATGTAGTGGTTGCAGATATTTATGCTGCAAGAGAAACAGATACTCTTGGTATTTCCTCTGAGGATCTGCAGAAACGAATTCAGGAACTTGGAACTCCATGTGAATACTTCCCGACATTTGACGAGATTGAGAATTATCTTCTTTCTAACTGTCAGGATGGCGATTTGCTCATCACTATGGGTGCGGGAGATGTCGTAAATATCGGAGAGCAGCTGCTTGGTAAATAATGCCGGCAGATTATAAGATTTTTTCTTAATATTAGATGATTGTTAAAGTCCTCGGCTTATTGCCGGGGATTTTTCTATTGTAAATGCAGGCTTTTACTGAATGCCATGATTCTTTGAAAAAAGTTATAAACAATTTATCCCCCTTTGTATTACGCATATTTATGCATATTTGAGCGACTTATCCACATTATCCACATTGTTATACACATTTTTATCCGCTTAAATATGTGGACTTATATGTGTACAAGTCACTTTACATAATTCGACTTCATTTATCCCTGTGATACATCATTTTTCTATAAAATTTGCCATTTTTCTAGTTTCCGATAATATATAAACAATTTCACCTTTCCACATTATCCACATTATCCACATTCAAATGTGGAAGAAATCTCAGGCCAAAATCCCCTATTCTCTTTTAAAAAATCTTGTGCTATAATTCAGGTTATCATTCAGGGTGTTACTGTTGACTCCGTTCAATACCATACTTCGCGTCACACAGTAACTTTGAATTACGCAAAACAACCGATAAACTGTAGCTTATTAAGAAAGAGAGTGGAGATTCATGGCTATGATCACATTACAGAATTCCCGCAATGCGGAAGTGACTGTATTAACAAACAATTTCATAGACAACTATATGCCCGAAGCCAACGGAGAATTTGTAAAAGTATACATCTATCTTCTGAGGCTTCTTTCTGACGCATCCGTACCTTTCAGCCTGGAGCAGATGGCAGATCACTTCTTCTGTACAGAAAGAGATATTGTCCGCGCCCTGAAATATTGGGAAAAGGTAAATCTCCTTACCCTGACTTACAGAAGCAACGAAGACATTACGGACATTACTCTGAACGTACCGCCTGTTAAATCTGACGTTTCTGATTCATCAAAACCAGCTGTTCAGACAGTTTCTGTTGCAAAAGATACTGTCGCCCAGTCATCTGATGTTTCAGTTCCGTCCACAAAGCCGGCCGCCAGATCAGCTTCTTCACTCTCACCAGACCGTATAAAAGAATTAAAGCAGAACGATGAGATCGTGCAGCTCCTTTATATTGCAGAACAATATCTCGGTAAAACACTCACACCTACTGAAATGAAGAAAATCTTATTCTTCTATGATGAGCTGAAGTTTTCACCGGATCTGATTGAATATCTGATTGAGTATAGCGTCAGCCGCGGACATAAGAGCATCCGGTACATAGAAACTGTCGCTCTTGCATGGGCAGATGAAGGAATCACCACTGTCACTATGGCAAAAGAATCTAACTCCCGTTATGCAAAAGAATACTTCACTATCTTTAAATCTATGGGAATCAGCGGCCGAAATCCAGTAGATACAGAGATTTCTCTTATGAATACCTGGCTTAATGATTATGGCTTTTCTATGGATATTATTCAGGAGGCTTGCAGCCGTACAGTCCTCTCCACCGGACAGCCAAGTTTCCAGTATGCGGATAAAATTCTTTCCGGATGGAAAGATAAAAATGTCCGCACATTAGCTGATGTCCGTCTTCTTGATGCACAGCACCAGCGTCAGAAACTGGAGAAAAAGGCACAGAAGAAAGCCGCCTCGCCTAAGCCGGCTGCTACAAATCGTTTTAATAATTTCCATCAGCGGGAATATGATTTTAGTGAATATGAGAAAAAATTGCTGAATCAATAGATGTTTTGCATAACAAAAGAAAGGGTGCAGCATTATGCCTTTACAGAATTATCAGTATGATACAATTATGAGGGAATACAGCAAGACGCAATCACAAAACCGCCGCATTCTCGAAGAACGCACACAGGAAATTTATGAGAAGATTCCCCGTATCCGCGAGATAGATGAGGAAGTTGCAACTTTAAGTGCCAGAAAGGCAAGAGCACTCTTAAGTGGAGAATCTTCCAGTCTCGAGGATCTCAAGGCGGCAATTTCTCTTTTGTCTCAGGAGCGCAATGCTCTGCTTGTATGTAATTCCTATCCGGAGGATTATCTGGAACTTCCTTATAAGTGTCCGATATGCCAGGATACAGGCTATGTGGGCAGTCAGAAATGTACCTGTTTTAAGAAAGCAGAGATTGAGCTGCTCTACACACAGTCCAATTTAAAAGAAATTCTCAAAAAAGAAAACTTTGATCACTTTTCTTTTGATTACTATTCTGATACAATGAAGAACGAAACCACAGGGCTGACCGAAAGGGAGACAGCCAAAAGGGCTTATGATATAGCCAGAGGGTTCGTGAGAAATTTTGATGATTCTTTCGAGAATCTGTTTCTTTACGGCGATACCGGTGTAGGCAAGACTTTTCTTTCCCACTGTATTGCTCATAAGCTTCTGGAATCAGCACACTGCGTAATGTATTTTTCCGCATTTGACCTGTTTGATCTGCTGGCAGAATCCAAATTTTCCAGAGAGAAAACAGAGGGCGAGGAATTTGTATTTGACAGTGATCTGCTGATTATCGACGACCTGGGAACCGAACTTACCAACAGCTTTGTCTCTTCCCAGCTGTTTTTGTGCATAAACGAACGTATCATGCGCAGGAAGTCTACGATCATATCAACAAATCTGAAACTGGAAAATTTCTCGGATACTTATTCCGAGCGAACTTTTTCGCGAATCGCCAGCAATTACCGCATGGTTAAACTGGAAGGAAAGGATATCCGTATACAGAAAATTTTTTTAGGAGGAAAATAAAATCATGGCACAGGCAACAACTAAAGATTTAACTACACTTCCGGTGGGCAGACTTGGTCTGATCCCTCTGATCAGCTGTAAGGATCTGGGTGAGAAAGTAAACGAATGGCTGGTGCAGTGGCGCAAGGAACGCAGCCACGAAGAGCTTGATTCTTTTGCATTCGAGGGATATCAGAGAGATTCCTATCTGATCCCGGTTCAGACAGCACGTTTCGGTTCCGGTGAAGCGAAATGCACGATCATGGAATCCGTACGTGGTGATGATATCTATCTGATGGTTGATGTATGTAACTACAGTGTTACCTATAATATTGGACCGTATGAGAATCTTATGTCCCCTGATGACCATTTTCAGGATCTGAAACGTGTTATCGGCGCTATCGGCGGAAAGGCCCGCAGAGTAAACGTTATCATGCCATATCTGTATGAAAGCCGCCAGAATATCCGCAGCGGCAGAGAGTCCCTGGACTGCGCAACAGCACTTCAGGAACTTGTAAGCATGGGTGTAGAGAACATCATTACATTCGATGCACATGACGCTCGTGTACAGAATGCAACACCTCTGCATGGATTTGAAACAGTGCAGCCATCCTATCAGTTCATCAAGGCTCTTCTCAAAAACGAAGAAGGACTGCATATTGACAATAATCACTTTATGATTATCAGCCCTGATGAGGGAAGTATGAATCGTGCAATTTATCTTGCCAACATTCTTGGTGTTGATATGGGTATGTATTATAAACGTCTTGACTACTCCAAGAGAATCAACGGACGTCATCCGATCGCAGCTTACGAATTCCTTGGACCAAACCTTAAAGGCAAGGATATGATTCTGATCGATGATATGATTTCCTCCGGTGATACAGTTCTTAAGATTTCTTCTCTTCTTAAAGAAAGAGGCGCCGGCAGAATTTATATCTGTTCTACTTTCGGACTGTTCACAGATGGACTTGAGAAATTTGACGAAGCTCATAAAGCAGGTGTGTTTGACAAACTGCTTACCACAAACCTGATCTACCAGTCTCCTGAGCTTCTCGCAAAAGACTATTATATCTCCTGCGATATGAGTAAATATATTGCCCTGATCATTGATACTCTGAATCATGACCAGTCCGTCAGCCATCTGCTCAACCCGGTTGACAGAATCAACCGTTGTGTAAGCAATTACATGGCTCAGTATGAGGAAAAATAATAACTAATAAGTAACAAAGGCGGATTACAGATATCCGACTGACTCATAAAAAGAGAGATTATATGTTTAACTCCTGTTAACACATTTCGGAGTAATTACATATAATCTCTCTTTTTTATTTATGAAAGAATCAGTTTTTGATATGGAATTCCTTCCCTGTCCAGAATCTCCATCTCCCGTTTATGGCAGGTACTGATAATGATCTGTTTATTTTCTTTATGCATCCATCTGAGAACTGCCGCGAGCCGTTCTTCATCATACATGCCAAATACATCATCCAGTATCACCGGAAAACTCTCTTCCTGGCACAGAAGCTCACCTGCCGCCATACGAAGTGCAAAGTAGATCTGTTCCATTGTCCCTCTGCTGAGACGTTCCAGCGCTACTGTTCTGTCACCGGTATTCACTGTCATACGGAATCCTGCATCCATGAGGACTTCCTGATACTTTCCGCCGGTAATTTCACTTAATATCTGAGAAGTACGGATCCGAAGTTTTCTGCCTACCTGATGATGGATATTTCCTGAAAGCATCTCAATCGTTTCCATAGCCATATTTAAAGCCTGCACTTCCATCTCCTCTGACGTCGGCAGATAGGAATTCTCTTCATATTCCTGATATTCTTCCTGAAGATTACGGAGTGCCGTCTCTTTCTCGTCATAATCCTGTTTAAGGCTTTCTTTGCTCCATTTCAGTTTCTCCTGTCTGGACATCCAGCGACTCTTCATACGCATTCTCTTCTGCAATTCTCTTGCGTATTTCATCTGCTGTTTTCCACAAAATCCCACCAGCATCGCAGCTATAATGGCAACAACAATGCTCACCACAACGCTGTCCGCCATAATCGCAGATAAAATCAGTGCTATGATTCCGACTGCCGCTGACACCAACATTCCCATAGCAAATCCGTTTCTTTTCTTTCTTGTCTCTGCAAGTCTCTCGTCCAGAAGAACCGCACCATTTTCATCACCGGGGCGCATCCCAAGAGAACCTTCCTTCTCATCAATATCTGCAAGTTTTTCTTTCAGATCATTCATTTCATTTATCACATAATCCATCTTTGCCTGAAGCTTCTGCTGTTCTGTTTCTGTTTCCTTCTGCTTCCGGTCTGCCTGTACCTGGTAGCCTTTTCTTGACATTTTCAGCATCTGCATGGCACGTCCAAGATCTATGGAGCTGTCTCCCGCTCCCTGATAACTTGCCATATAATTCTGAAGTTCACGTACCAGATCCTGACCTGTTACACTCTTAAGCTGCGCAACAGAAACTGTATTATCGTAAATAGCCTCACTGATATTTCCAAAGATTTTCTCCAGTCCCACCTCATCAATATCTGCCAGTTCTTTCGTATCCTCATTCAGCAACTCTGCCAGAACATGATCTTTCTGAAAATTTCTGGACAGACGGTAGTCATGGTCTTTACTGTTAAACCATATAATACCGCCATACACTCCCGGATTTTCCCATGGTTCATATGTACTGTAGGCATCGTTTCTCGCAGCCTTTCCACGCATTCTGGTCAGTCCAAAGAGCATACTCTTTATAAAAGTATGAATCGTGGTTTTGCCACTCTCATTCTCTCCATAGAGAACATTAATACCCGGGGAAAATTCCAGAGTCTTGTCATGGACTTTTCCAAAGTTTTTAATATTTAACTTTCTGATAATCATAGCTTACCTGTCACCTGCTTGTCTCCAGCAGAGCCTGAAGGCCATAATACAAAGCCTTCTCCTCCACGATATTTCTGTCTTTCTCAAGGAAATAGCTGATATAGTCACCGATCAATGTTCCACTATATTTCTTCTGAAGTGTTTCCAGATCATATGCCGGTCTGGACTCGTCCAGTACTTCTGTCACATATCCGAATGATTTCAATCTCTCCGGAAGCAGCAAAAGCTCCGGTGCCCTGGTTCCTCTGATCACGATCCTGTAAATATTCATACGCCCTTTGCTTGCCAGATCTGCTTTCAGCATGTCCTCAAGTGATGCCTGCGTAGAATCTTCACGCAGCATCAGAAGAATCTGTTCATAAGAACGACAGGCAAAAGGAACAAAGGTTGTCTTAAGTCTTCCATTTTCCAGATGCCCTTCTATGTATCCATGCTCACCAAGGTCATTTCTGTCAATAGGCTCTAACGCGCCCGCATAAGCCGCATTATCCCTGATCAGAATCTGAGGTTTATGAATGTGTCCAAGCGCAATATAGTCAAATCCTGAAGAAACGATCGATCTGATGTTCATTGGAATATGGTTTGCATCACCGCCATGCGCGAGGAGAATATGAAGTCCTTCTCCCTCCACCGGACGCACCGCATCATACAGCGGTTTATCAATCTCCTGATGCTCATAGCTCAATCCATATACATAAACGTCCAGTTTCTCATCCTTGACACATGTAAGCTGTTCATTCTTAAAAAATGTCACATTCTTTTCCCACTGAAAGTCCCGGTAAAAAGAATCCGCCTTGATGTAGTCATGGTTTCCTGCCATCAGATAGATTCTTGTATCCGGTATGGTGGAAAACAGGTAGTTTACTTCTTTTAGCTCCCGTAAAAGAGGCTGGCGGTGGAATAAATCTCCTGCTATAAATAACAAATCCACCGGATTCTCACGGATACCCGCAATAACCCGGCGGAAAGTTTCCCAGATTTCTTCCTCCCGCCTGCTGCTCCATGGGCAGCCCCTGTCCGGGACCGCTCCAAGGTGTACATCTGCAAGATGAATAAATCTCATGCCAATCTCTCTTTCTTATTATAAGTCACAATTCTTAACAGTTCTTGGGAATGGAATTACGTCACGGATGTTGCCCATGCCGGTAAGGTACATTACGCAACGTTCAAATCCAAGACCAAATCCTGAATGGCGTGTGGAACCATATTTACGAAGATCAAGATAGAAATCATAATCTTCTTTCTTAAGTCCCAGCTCATCCATACGTTTCTCAAGTTTCTCAATATCATCTTCTCTCTGGCTTCCACCGATGATCTCACCGATTCCCGGTACCAGACAGTCCATAGCCGCAACAGTCTTGTTATCCTCATTCATCTTCATGTAGAATGCCTTGATCTCCTTCGGATAATCTGTTACAAATACTGGTTTCTTAAAGATCTCCTCTGTCAGATAACGCTCATGCTCTGTCTGCAGATCGCATCCCCAGAATACTTTATAATCAAATTTATCGTTGTTCTTCTCCAGGAGTTCTACTGCTTCTGTATAAGTGACATGACCAAACTCAGAATTGATTACGTGGTTCAGTCTGTCCAGAAGTCCTTTATCAATGAAAGAGTTGAAGAAATTCATCTCTTCCGGTGCGTTCTCAAGCACATAACGAATTACATACTTCAGCATTGCCTCTGCCAGATCCATGTTGTCATTTAAATCTGCAAAAGCACACTCAGGCTCGATCATCCAGAATTCTGCTGCATGACGGGTAGTGTTGGAGTTCTCAGCACGGAAAGTCGGTCCAAATGTATAAACATTGCGGAACGCCTGTGCAAAAGTCTCGCAGTTTAACTGACCACTTACTGTCAGGTTGGTTTCTTTTCCAAAGAAGTCCTGGGAGTAATCAATAGCGCCCTTGTCATCTGTCGGAACATTGTTCATATCCAGAGTAGTTACCTGGAACATCTCACCTGCACCTTCACAGTCACTTCCTGTGATCAGTGGAGTATGAACATAAACAAATCCCTGCTCCTGGAAGAAACGGTGGATTGCATAAGCACACAGGGAACGTACACGGAATACTGCCTGGAATGTGTTTGTTCTCGGGCGAAGATGTGTGATCGTTCTTAAATATTCAAGGCTGTGACGTTTCTTCTGAAGCGGATAATCCGGCGCGGAAGTACCCTCTACTGTAACTTCTGTTGCCTGGATCTCAAATGGCTGTTTTGCCTGTGGCGTAGCTACCAGTGTACCTTTGACGATAATAGCAGCACCTACGTTTAATTTACTGATCTCAGCAAAGTTCTCCATTGTATCATGATAAACTACCTGCAAAGTCTCAAAGAAGGTTCCGTCATGAAGCACGATAAATCCAAAAGTCTTGGAATCACGTACGCTTCGTACCCATCCTCCTACTGTAACCTCTTTGTCCAGATATTTCTCTCTCTCTTTGTAAATCTCTTTTACTGTTGTTAACTTCATATCTATGTTTCCTCTTTCTCCTCATCGTTCTGGATGTTACACATAAAAAGACGAAACGCTGTTCTCGTCTGACAGCCGTCTCGTCTTTTAGTATAGACTATTCCCTGATTTCACGCAAGGAGTAATCTGGTATTTACTGTGTTTTTTATTCGTTACCGGGTACGAAACGAATAGTAACTTTTATCCTGATAATATTTAAATAACATCTATCCTATCTTGGTACCCTCAGTGAATCTATACACTTGGCATAAATTCGCTTGTATGTTTTTGTTGTATAATGCAGACCATCATCGATAGTTCCTGTTCCATAGTGATCACTGGCAAAGCTGTAGCCTGTGGATTTCAGGTAAGAATACATATCGATATAAGTATATGCAGAAGAAAGATTTGCCTTCATATAATCGTTAAAGGATCTGACTGCCGCCTCGCTTCGGTCTGCACGCCCTGCATTTGAAAGCATCGTACGGTTCAACGGATTTACTGACATAAAATACAATTCGCAACCTTTGCGGTTAAGCTGCGGCGCGATCCAGTTATAGTATTCTACATAATCTGCATATTTTGATAAATCATTTACTCCAAAATTAAAGATTACTGCTGTTTTCTTAGAAAGAATACTACCGGTATCATTCTGTACCATAGAATAAAGCTGTGCCCAGCCAGTAGTTGTAAACCACTTCAGCCCCTGTCCTGCGGAGCAGACAAACTTCACATGTTTGATTGCTGAAGTTCCCATTCCTTCCAGAACATTCTCCATAAATTCTGTACGGGAATCGCCCACAAAGATTACCTGTTTGTATTTATAAATATCTACCTGCGGGAGCTCATCTTCTGTAAGATCTTTTTCTGTTGATCTGTTAAATACTACTGCATACAGGTTCATATTACCGTTTACTGTAATCTTCTCTTCTGCCTCATATTCCGGATTCACAGACTGCATTGGTTTTGATGACCATCCCATGAAAGTATAGCCTTCTGCATCTCTTACTCCTGGCAGAGAATAGGTAGATCCTTTCGCCAGAGTCGTCTTCTGCCATACGCTTCCGTCATATCTTCGAAGTGTCAATAATACTGCCTTCTTTTGTACAGCATAAAAGTTTACATTTTTGTTTACCGTATAGGTTGTCTTTGTTGTTGCTTTTGTAGCATTCTTGCTGGTTGACCAGCCCAGATTGACATAACCGGTTCTCGCCGGGACTTTTGCAAATGTAATAACTGTTCCTTCTTCTACTGTCTGGCTGAGTTTCTTATAAGCCGAATTGCTGCTTCCATTTCCCAGATAATAGTTGACTGTGTAATACTTGCTCTTTCTGCGCACCGCGTAAAACTGCACACTTTTTGTAATTTTTACAGTGTCCCCTTCGTTATATTCCACCGTGGTGTCGCCTTTTACAGTTGTCCATCCCAGATTTGTATAGCCTTTTGCCTTCGGAACTGCCGGTAATGTGACGGTCTGATTCCTGGACGCATACACCATAAGCGCTGTATATGTTTTACTGGTACTTGTTCCACTGTTGTTGTTAAAGCTGACTTTATATGGCAGTTTCTTATATACTGCATAGAGATTCAGCGTTGATGATACTTTTACTTCCTGCGAAACCTTATAGGTAGACTTGGTTGCATTTTTACTCTTAGACCAACCCAGTGCCTGGTATCCTGTTTTGGCAGGTACTTCCGGCATTTTCACAGTAAGCCCCTTTCCTATCTTCTGGTTAAGACTGGTAAAGTTACTGTTACTTGCCCCGGTATTTGTCATGAAATTCACTCGCAGCGCTGTACGGCGTACGATATAGAAGTTTGTATCCCCAAGTACTGTATACTCTGAATTCAGGTCATATTTCACTTCACTGCTGCCTTTTGTGTCGGTCCAGCCATAATTGATATATTTGCTATATGGCATATCCGGAAGTATAGCCGTATTTGTTTCGTATACTTGAAGAATACCATTTGGAAATACACCTGTTCCTGAATTATTATAAAGAGAAATCTTGCATTTCTTTGGCATATAGAAATTTAAAATTCCATTCTGAATGAATATATTCCAGCTCTCGCCTTTCTTCAGAGTGAGAAGATCGCCGCCTTTAAGTGTGATCGCATCATTAAGCTTCTCATCTTTCTCAAGTTTCCACAGATCCGGTGCCTGTGAATCCGGCACATTTGGCAGAATCAGAGACTCATTCCACTCCAGCACTGTTCTGAGCTGTTCGCACTCATTTCCCTCTCCGTCTATAAAACGAAGCATCACTTCTTTCTCCGGATTAATAGTTGGTGTTGGAGCCGGAGTCGGCGTAACTGACAAAGCCGGTGTAACTGACGGGATTGGCGTTTCACTCGGCAATGGTGTTATTGTCGGGGTATTATCTGCCGAAGGTGTTACTGTTGGAGTATCATCTGCTGAAGGTGTCACTGTCGGAGTAACCGTTCCTTCCGATATTGGAGATGTCGTATCCTGTGTTCCTGTTTCCGGTGATGAAGCCGCTGTTGCTGTTCCATCATCGGTCCCTGTGACAGAATCCTCTTCTCCCGAACTGAAAATATCCTCTAAACTCTCCGGAGCACCAAACTCTGCTGCCTGCGCTGGAATTGCAGTCGTTACCATTACCGCTGCAAGAACCACACTAGCCAGGCGCCTTCCTCTTCTGTGTCTTTTTCTATACATAATTACCTCCATTTTACAAAAACGTCCCGCCATTAAATGTGCGGGACGTTCTTTATTCATTCCCAAACATTCAAAAACAAAATATCGCTTTTCGCCCAAATTTCTTCAGCTGCTCCCATCACATAACCTTAAATAAATTACGGATCACTATACAAATAATAACAAGTTTATGTCCTGATTATGTAATCTTTTGGTTACTGTGCATACAGTAACATTTTTCGTTTTCTTATGTTGGTAAAACTGTAACTGTTCGGTGTCCGGTATTGTTTAACCTGTAAACTGCTGAATAGTTACATAAGATTATAATGTATCAATAAATCTCATAAATGCAGCTCTGCCATCTGCAGTGCATTTATATACGCCGGCATCTTCCAGCACATGAACAAATACATTGCCGACTTCTTTTCTGAGAACATCCTGAATGTTGTCTTTATCAAGGTTGTCATATTTTGGAAGAAATTCTGCAACCCATGCTGCGTGTTTCTCAATCTTCTCATTTGAAGAGATATCTTTTCCTTCCAGAATATATTCTGCCAGAAGCTCCAGTTCTTCTTTCAGTCTTGCCGGAAGAACAGCAAGTCCCATTACTTCGATCAGACCAATATTTTCCTTCTTAATATGATGATACTCTGCATGCGGATGATATACACCGAGAGGATGTTCCTCTGTAGTGATATTATTTCTCAGAGTAAGATCCAGCTCAAACATGTCTCCTGAGCGGCGGGCGATCGGTGTGATCGTATTATGTGGTTCTCCGTCAGTTTCAGCAAAGATGAATGCACTCTCATCTGTATAGTCTCTCCATACTTCCAGAACATGTGTTGCAAGCTCTACCAGTCTCTTCTCATCTTTGTGACGGATTCTTAAGACGGATAATGGCCATTTAACAATTCCGGCTTCTACATCTTCGTATCCTGGGATCGTCACATGCTTCTCGATCGGCGCTTTAGCCATTGCAAATGTGTAATGTCCACCCTGGAAATGATCGTGACTTAAAATAGAACCGCCTACGATCGGCAGGTCTGCATTAGAACCAAGAAAGTAATGTGGGAAAAGTTTTACAAAATCAAAAAGCTTGATAAATGTATTCTTCTCGATCTTCATTGGAATATGCTGGCTGTTGAAAACAATACAATGTTCATTGTAATATACATATGGAGAATACTGGAATCCCCATGGGCTGTCATTTACAATAATCGGGATAATTCTGTGGTTCTCTCTGGCAGGATGATTTACTCTTCCCGCATATCCTTCATTCTCCGGGCAAAGCAGGCACTTCGGGTAGCTGCTGGATTTTACAAGCTTGGCTGCTGCGATCGCCTTTGGATCCTTCTCCGGTTTGGAAAGATTAATGGTAATGTCAATCTCACCATAATCACTGTCTACTGTCCATTTCTGGTCTTTCTCTACACGATAACGGCGAATGTAATTACTGTCCTGGCTGAGTTTATAGAAGTAATCGGTTGCCTCCTGCGGATCTTTCTCATATCTGCTCCAGAATTCCTTCTGTACCTGTGCCGGACGAGGCATCAGACAATTCATAAGCTTTGTATCAAAAAGATCTCTGTAAACGATGCTGTCTTCAATAAGATTTCTCTTTACCGCTTCATCCAGAAGTGCATTTAATACTTCTTCCAGGTTGATGTCTGTGTATTCCTCTTCAGGCTCTACATATTCATCTTCTTTAAAAACATCCAGCAGAAGATTTGTTGTGTAATTCTTCTCACAGGCCGGTGTCAGTCCTGTTTCTACTCCGTATTGTACTAATTTCTTAATGTTTGCATATAGCATTGGTACATTTCCTCCGTTTCGTTGTTACTGTCCGCTTGGTTTGCAGTAACGTAATAACATTTTCTTTCTGCCACTGTTATTCCTTTTTAGGATACTCAAATAATGGATAAATGTAAAGAAGCATTTTCACAATTTTTTAAAATAATAATGGGCAGGTTGCTGTTAAATTCTCTAACAGCAATCTGCCCATGTTCTTAATTATACTCTTTTCACTATCTTATATCCGGAAAGAATCCTGCTTGCAGGATCCTCTGCCCGCCGGAATCGCTTTAGCGACATAATTTCTCTCTGCCGCAGTGCAATCCTGCCAGAAGGCTGATCAGTCTAATAACTAACTGACTCCACATATGTGATAAACACATTTCCGGCTTTCTGGAATAAGTCTGTGCTATCATTCATTCCATATGGATATGTCTCCTTTTTAACCGGATCATACAAATACGTATTATATTCATCATATCCTACAATCACCACACTGGTATCAGAACCTGTTTTAGCGATCACCGGGCGCTGGGCACTTACTTCATACAAAACACTGTCCAGACTGCAGCCAGTAAGGTCGATGACCGTTCCGGTCTTTTTAACGCTCTTTTTCAACGTTTTTATATCCATAGTTCCTGCAAGAACAGCTTCCGGAAGTTCCGCAGTATCCATCTGTGTTTTTGTCTTCTTATTTCCGCGTTCCCATATATACTGCTGGGCACGGTTAAGAACAACACCGCCCAAAGCATCTGCCTGTAATATGGCTTTTGCAGGATCTGTATAGATACTGTCCAGCCCACCCTGTCCATAGACATAATATGTGGACTCCTGCGGAATCTGCGTATCCAGTACAATGTCTTTTTGATTTGTACTGCTTACTTTTGCATACATAGTAAGCGGAGAATCTGTCTGAGCAGTTCCGTTCAATGCCAGTTTTACACGGACGCCGGTTCTTGATGCTGAAATCAGCTCAATTTTCACTGTGTTTTCCGTTGCCTTCTTATTATTCATAATGTTGTCCTTTTTCTGGGCAACATAGGAGGTATCTCCCGATTTTGCGGAAAGTTCGAACTCGATCAGTGTACTTCCAACAGAAATATCCGTAATGTATAATCCGTCTTTCTGATATTCCTTCTTCACATTGCCATCGAAATCTTCTATACGTAAAATGCTGATTCCTTCTGATTTATGCCCGTCTTCATCTGTCAGAATATCAGACTTGTTCAGGATTCCATAGATCAGGTCTTCATTCATAAAACCAACTGCCCGAAGTCTCTTGCCTTTTTCATGCGCGATCAGTCTCGTTTCGCCGGTATCAAAATTAATTTCTTTGATATTTCCCTTCTCATCACCTTCCGAAACCAGCCAGGCCGCATGGTCATTATTATCAGAAGAAACAAAATTCGCATTCTTTATTCCCTCTTCAAGAACTTCGCTGGAATTATCCTCTATATTGATTTTATAGAGACTTTTTGCCAAAAGGAGAAACAGCTCATTCTCTTCATTTACATAAGATAATTTCTCAAGATCCTTTTTCAGGAATTCAAATGATTCTGAAACAGGGATAAAGGCTCTTTCCTCTGCAACATTTTTGTCCGGATTATAATGGTAAACGCCAATTCCTTCGTATCCTTCATGACTTCCTCTGTTCATATATCCATAAAGTACGAAGTCAATATCTCCGGCATCTGTCACCCTGACAATTTTAATATCATGCTGGATTCTGGAATCACGAAAATCTCCGTCTTCAGTTTTTCTGAAACTGAAAACCTGATTTACTTTTCCATTTCCAGGTGAATAAGACCAAAGATCCCCCTCCTGGACAAATGCCAGCACCGTAGCACTGTCATTCATCATATATTCCACATTTTTGTCGCGGACTCCCAGGATGATTCCATCATCTGAATAGACAGGAAGTGTCCCGTCAAATACCTGATTTGCACTGCGTCGAAAATCTAGCAGATAAATTCTGGTATCCAGATATCTCATTCTATAGAACTCTTTTACGTCATATAGTTCTGTATCCCCATCAGAATTCTGTGATGTGATCTGATATTCCACTGAAATACTGGCAGTCGTCTCATTGATATCTTTAATGACAGGAATTCCTTCCTGATACAACTGAGGAGCTAACGTTCCCCAGCTGACTTCGCTGAGAGAGGAATTGATATTAATTCCGGAATAGTTGGTCGATGCTCCTGTTGACGCCGGTTCCAGGTAACTGCCCAGAGCATCTGCTGCCTCCTTGTCCAGACTCGCTTCATAAAAATATTTGACAAAAGCTGCATATTCTGATGCATGCACCTGTGATCTTGAGACAACGCGTGTGTAATAATATGCAGTACTTTCATTCAACTCCAGAGCAATCTGCATGGAATATTCCTGATTCATTCTCAGATCACTGTTGATTTCCACATCTACTGATAAATAAGAATCCTCTTTCCGGAGATTCTTGATTTTCTTATTTTCAAGAACTTTACTTCCGTCGGATGTGCGGATCTCATAGGAAAAGCTCTTCACCTCAGAATTATACGGATTTACCTTAAAAGTCAGTTTTTTTGATGTATCCAGCGGAGTCACGCTGTCTCTGGTAAAATCCGTCTGCATTGGCTGTGCATAGCCATACATACGGTTCATCAGCGTGCCGTCCATGTCTATCATAACTTCCGGAAATGTAGCATCATTAAAATCTGATCTGTTGTCTGTGGATTCGCTGTTAAGAAGCAATGCAGTTCCAATTACCCCCAGCAAAAATACAAAAAGGAGAATACCTGTTTTTTTCAGTATTCTTATCATCGCACACTTCCTTCCTGTGTTTTTTCATTCAGAAGCAGGTCAAGTGTAGGATGAATATTTAAAGCAGCAAACATCTCCTGTGTTTTGCCTGCGTTTGATCTTTTTCCGGTTTTAACTGCCCTGATCAGAAGATTCTTCGGAGTATGTTCCATATCAATAAACTCCAGAATCTGTGTTTCGTAACCTTTGCTCTCTAACAGATTGGCACGTACTGCATCCGTGATCAGCGCAGACATTCTTTCTTTCAGAATTCCGTAGCGCAGAACCGGTTCCAGCATTTCATTTCTGATCTGCTTATTGACCTCATGCTGACAGCATGGCACAGATAAAATTACTTCTGCTCCCCATTCTACTGCTTTCGCAAGCGCATAATCAGTCGCAGTATCACAGGCATGAAGTGTTACTACCATATCTACCGAAGATACTCCTTCATAGTCTGCAATATCGCCATGGTAGAAATGTAACTTTTCATATCCATATCTGATTGCCAGAGAGTTACATTTCTCAATTACATCTGTTTTCAGATCAAGACCTATGATATTTACATCATATCCCTTCAGTTCCCTCAGATAATAATACATTGCAAAAGTAAGATAACTTTTACCGCATCCGAAATCCAGTATCGTTACTTCTCTTTCCCTGGAAAGTCTCGGAAGAATATCTTCTATAAATTCCAGGAAACGGTTAATCTGTCTGAATTTATCATATCTGACATGAACGATCTTTCCCTGTCCGTTCATAACTCCCAGATCGATCAGGAACGGAACCGGAACACCTTCTTTAAGAATGTATTGTTTTACCCGGTTATGTGCCTGAATCTTGACTTTTTCTTTTGGCGCATGGTGCTTCTGTTTGATGGTCATTTTTCCTTTTTTACTCACAAGGACTACGCCATCCGTCACTGCTCCCTGCGCCTGAAACTGTCCGAAATTCTCTGTAATCTCTGATTCCAGATATTCTATCAGCTGCATACGCTCATAGTTTTTGTGGAGGACTTTTGTCCCTTCTGTGGCAGATGCCTGACAACAGATCTGCCCTTTTAATTGGATTGGGCGTATTTTTACCTTTGATATGCCATTTTTGTTTCCGCTGGCACTTAAAGTTGCCTGTATCAGATTTTCATTAATCTGTTCTTCTAAATATTCTCTTAAATTTTTCATTATTCTTTCTATCTGTCAAATTTCAATTCTTGTTAAGCGGATAAAGCTAGTGGTGTATGAACAGTAACAATCTATCCACTCCATAATCAGTAATTTAAAAATATCTCCTGCATCGGTGTCTGCGGCATCTTCTTCTGGATATTTCCTGATATAGCATTACCTGTACCAGTTCATCCAGAAAACTTTCCCTTATTGCCTGACTGTTCATCTCTGGCTGAAGATCTTCTTTAATCTTACAGCTTAAGTGATAAAGCATATATTTATCCGGATACTCATCATAAAGACGGCTTCCTTCATAGTCGAGAAGATCACATTCCTCCTCTACCTTCTCCTGAATACGCTGTACAGTCTGAGGATAATAAGATTTCATCAGATTGAATTCCTGCTCCTGCATCCGCTCTCCTTCATACAAAAGGGGATTCGAATATGCCGCATAAAATGGAAAATATTGTTCGAAATACATATGGATATCCTGCATCCTTATCAGTTATCTATTTCAGTATATGCAAAATGCAGGAAACTGTTATCTAACTTTATAATTCCTGAATCATTCTTACTGTTAATTTTACGCTGTGCTCGATTGCTGCCATTTCAAATTCAGCATAATCCATATTTGCGCTTCCGTCTGCTTTATCGGAGATCGCTCTTACTACAAGGAATGGAATATGATTTAAATAAGCAGCCTGTCCGATAGCAGCGCCTTCCATCTCTACGGCAAATCCGCCAAATTCTGAGATAATAGCATCTTTCACACCTTTATCTGAAATGAACTGGTCTCCGGAGCAGATTCTGCCTTCAAATACACTGATCTCAGGGTTTACTTCCTGGCATACCTTTGCCGCTAATTTGCGAAGGTTTTCATCTGCCGGGAAAGAGAACTCATCCATCTGTGGAATCTGTCCTTTCTTATATCCAAATCCGGTTGCATCCATATCATGGTGCAGTACATCTGTGGAAAGAACAATGTCTCCGATGTTTACATCATTATTCAGGCTTCCTGCGATTCCTGTGTTGATCACTGCTTCCACGCCAAATACATCTGCGAGGATCTGTGTGCACATTCCTGCATTTACCTTGCCGATTCCGGAACGTACAACTACAACCTTTTTACCTTCCAGAGTTCCTTCATAAAAATCCATACAAGCCTTGGATGTGATCGTAACATCCTGCATTTTTTCCTTAATTTTTGCAACTTCCTGTTCCATTGCTCCGATAATTCCGATACATTTCATTATTAAAACACCTCTTCTTTGTATATTTGTAATTTCCTGGTACATCGTTTCGTAAATAAATATACCAATTACGCAGAATGCGGATTTGAGTGTGCAGATAAAAAACGCAGGCGTAGCGGGCTACGCTGAAGCTTTTTTATCTGTGCAATCAGATTTGCAGGCAAGTAAGTGGTATAGTTATTTCGAAAACGATGTACTGGTAACTATTCAGTGGTCTACTGTGAAGATACTGAACAGTTGCATTTCTTGTTTTTTATGCATTCACTGTTTATTATAGCAAAACTTTAATTTATATGGAAACTTTTTTTATGTTCTGCTATAATATCTTGCGTAACGAAAAGTTACTGTTCACTTCGAGCCCAGTAACACATTGCGCGATGGCCCGGACTTATGCAAGTTGATTCTTGAAACAAGAAATCCTGACGCAAGACTATTTGAGAAATCTGCTTGTTAATCACATGAACAGTAGACACAGAACTTATTTAACACAGGAGGAATTATATCATGACATATAAGACAAAAGGTGTTTGTGCCAGCCATATTGAATTTGAAGTAGATGACAATAAGAAAGTTCACAATGTACGCTTCATCGGCGGATGCAGTGGAAACACTCAGGGTGTAGCCAGCCTTGTAGAAGGTATGGATGCGAATGAAGTGATCAGCAGACTGAAAGGTATTAAATGTGGTTTTAAAAACACCTCATGTCCAGATCAGCTTTCTATTGCCTTAGAGGAAGTTCTGAATAAATAATTTCCTGGTTTTTAACAATTCAGCTGCTCTCACCAAACTACTACGACACTATAAGCAGCAGCAAAAAACACAAAAAAGACAGATATCCCGCAAAAGCTGTATTCATACCAACTTCTGCGGGATATTTTTATTTCATAACATTACCGCAATATTACTACATATCTGGTCTGTCCCATTTATCACACAGGGACTGTACATCTCTTGAGAAGCGTTCCAGATCTTTATTCGGTGTTCCCTCATTCTTCTTGATCACTGCCAGTAATCTGTAACCAAGTGCCAGCAGTTTCTCGAATGCTCTCGCTGCTCTTGTTGCTTTCGGCGATGCAGATGCCTTCTGAATCTTGACGCCTTTAGCTTCATAGATACATACATTATTTGCAAGATCATACACCGTTCCACTAAACGGAGCCATTGTATCGTAACCCAAATCATCCTGCAGGCGTTTTGCAAAAATCTCTGTTACCGTATCCTCTCCATGAGTAACAAAAACTTTCTGCGGTTTTTCTTCGAACGCTCTCGCCCAGTTTATCAAACCGTTTACGTCTGCATGACCGCTGATTCCCGGCATCTGGCAGATATGTGCAGCTACATGAATCGGTTCTCCGAAAAGTTTCACATCTGTTGCTCCTTCAATAAGAGCCCTTCCTAGTGTACCTACTGCCTGATATCCTACAAAAAGAATCGTATTCTTCTCATCCCACAGATTATGCTTCAGATGATGCTTGATACGACCCGCATCACACATACCGCTGGCAGAAATAATTACTTTTGGTTCTTCATCATAGTTGATTGCCTTTGAGTCATCACTTGTAACAGAAATCTTCAGACCTGGAAAACTGATTGGATTGATTCCCTTTTTGATCAGTTCCATTGCCTCTTCATCAAAGCAGTCATACTGATGTTCTGAAAAAATGGTAGTCGCTTCATTCGCAAGAGGGCTATCCACATATACCTTAAAATCATCATGTCCATGTACCAGATCATCTGCCTTGATCTGTCTGATAAAATATAGCATTTCCTGCGTACGGCCAACTGCAAAAGAAGGAATTACAAGATTACCTCCTCTGTCAAATGTTTCCTGAATGATCTTTGCCAGAAGCTGCACATAATCCGGTTTTTCTCCATGACTGCGGTCCCCGTAAGTGGATTCCATGATCACATAATCTGCATGGTGCAGATATTCCGGATCCTTTATCAATGGCTGACAGGTGTTTCCGATATCTCCGGAAAATACGATCTTTTTCTCCGCCTCTTCTTCTCTGATCGTCACTTCAATACTGGCAGATCCAAGCAAATGTCCTGCATCAATAAAACGTACCGAAATTCCTTCTGCCGGAGTGATCACCTTATTATACGGGCATCCTACAAAATTTCTGATCACCCCCATTGCGTCTTCCATTGTGTATGCCGGCACAAATTCCGGTTTGCCCTCTCGTCTGCCCTTGCGGTTTCTCCACTCAGCTTCAAACATCTGAATATGAGCACTGTCTCTAAGCATAATATCACACAGATGACTGGTGGCATTTGTTGCGTATACTGGCCCTCGGAATCCTTTTGCATAAATAGCAGGAAGATTTCCGGAATGATCCATATGCGCGTGGGTAAGAAGAACAAACTCAATTTCTCCCACAGCAACTGGTATCTCTGCATTCTCATAATAGTCCGGTCCCTGTTCCATACCGCAGTCTACAAGAAATTTATGGCCTGCTGCTTCCAGATAATAGCATGAGCCCGTAACCTCATGAGTTGCCCCGATAAATGTAATCTTCATATAAAACCCCCCTTTCGGACTTTTATGTGTAATTTCATAGTTCATATTATACACTACAATAGAATTGATTAACAGTATTTTTCTGAAAATAAAAAATGGAAACAGTTTTTATTTGACTGTTTCCACCTTTCTTTGCGTCTGCCACGTACGATTAAAATTTTGCTGATATTTTAATAATCCCATGTCAGCTTCCGCAAGTATATAACGTTTCGTTCCGAGACACGGTTAAAAACCGCTTTCGTAAACTCCCATTACATATACTATACGAATCAAAATGGCAAATATCACACAAAAAATAAATTTTTTTATTTTTTTTCAGGAATTGATGTATTGTATGCCTGAACGCTCACATCTGAAAATAGAAAATCAGCGGTCACACTCATTCCGATCAGCGCAGTCAGCATTGCTACGGCCACTACGGCTGCTACAGGTTTTAAAATCCGGTGAGTTTTATTCCATTCATAGTCAAGCCTGATTAGATTTTCTTTTACTGTTTTTGCTTCTTTTACCGATTCTGTTTCCTCTGCTTCTATCTCCCGGGCTTTGCTTTCCCCTGCTTCTCTTACTCCATCTATTTCTTTATCTGTTTCCGCACAAATTCTGCTGGCTTTGCTTACATTGTGATCATTATTTTCAGACAATGACTCTCTGTATTCACCCTTTTCTTTAAGGCGTGCTATCACTCGGTCATATCCCTGCTGTATTTCTTCTTCAGATTCTTCCGGAAATTCTTCCCAGGAGGATTTTCCTGCAGCTTTGAGAATTGCAGATTCCAGTATTTTTGTCTCCGCATAATATTGTTCTTCCAGCAATCTGTCTATTTCTTCGTTCTTTGTCTGTCTGTTTATTTTATTCTCCATAATCTTCAACTTTCCTTGACAATTTCTCCCCTTGGGTTCATATTAAATAATAAATGCCGTAACTGTTAAAGTTACTGTTCGCCTTGTTCTTAGTAACATAAATAAAACGAGTTACCGGGCATATTATGAACAGTAACATACTTCTATAGCAATTTTACAAAATAATGCAAATAAGACAGTCCAGCAGAGTGCGAAGGACAAGGAAGATATCTGCCGGCGTGCTGACGCACGACAAAGATATCTGACGCGGAACTTCACGCTCTGATGGTCTGGATTAATTGCATTATTTTTGGGAATTGCAATAAACAGTTACTTTATTTTCAGAATGAAACAGGAGGAATCCCTATGAAACATATTGTACTTACCGGCGGCGGTACAGCCGGACATGTTACCCCAAATATCGCATTAATCCCACGTCTGAAAGAACTGGGATATGAAATTTCCTATATCGGCTCTTATGACGGAATTGAAAAAAAGCTCATCGAAGAAATGAACATCCCTTATTATGGCATCTCTTCCGGTAAACTGAGACGTTACTTTGACCTCAAAAACTTTACAGACCCATTCCGCGTATTAAAAGGATTTGGCGAAGCAAAAAAACTGTTAAAACAGTTAAAACCTGATGTAGTCTTTTCCAAAGGCGGTTTCGTAACTGTTCCGGTCGTAATTGCTGCCGGCCAGCGTAAAATCCCAACAATTATCCACGAATCAGATATGACTCCGGGTCTTGCAAATAAAATCTGTATCCCATCTGCTACAAAGATATGCTGTAACTTCCCTGAAACAGTGAAAAATCTTCCGGCAGATAAAGCAGTCCTTACCGGAACTCCGATTCGTCAGGAATTATTAAGCGGAAACAAGGAAGCAGCCCGCAAATTCTGTGGTCTCACAGATGATAAACCTGTTCTCATGGTTATTGGCGGCAGTCTTGGCGCTGCATCTGTTAATGAAAATGTCCGCAAGATTCTTCCGGAACTTCTGAAAGAATTTCAGGTTATCCATCTGTGTGGTAAGGGAAAAATGGATGAAAGTCTCAAAGATACCGCAGGATATGTCCAGTACGAATATATCAAACAGGAACTTGCTGATCTGTTTGCCCTGGCAGATATCGTCATCTCACGTGCAGGTGCCAACGCTATCTGCGAGCTGAACGCTTTAAAGAAACCAAATCTCCTGATTCCTCTTTCCGCAAATGCCAGCCGCGGTGACCAGATTCTCAACGCCCGTTCCTTCGAACGTCAGGGATTCAGCATGGTACTTGAGGAAGAAGAAATCACAGAAAGTACACTCCTTAACTCCATTCGTGAGCTGTATCAGAACAGACAGTCTTACATCGATGCCATGTCCGAAAGTAGCCATATGAACTCTATCGAAAAAATCACAGGTCTGATTGAAGACTGCGTAAACAAATAATATAAATATGTACTGATCCAGTGTACCGGTAAGTTGATTTTCTGAACAATCTTGTGTCTGGATCAATATAGATCCTGTGCATCGCAAAGAGCATCATATTCTCTGGCAAGCCAGCGTCTCGTTCTCATAACTTTATTATTCACATTATTTTCCGTGATGTGATAATGTTCAGCAACGAGGCGCGATGGTATGCCATATACTGTTACACCGACATAGATTTCATAATCCATTCTGTTTTTCTCTCTTAATTTCTGAAATATCGTCTGCAGATATCCTGTTGCTTCCAAAGCCGCAATCATTTCATCTACTTTATCGCCACTATTTACCGTCTGATCAGCGGTCATTATAATATCGTCAGAACCGACTTCATGTTGTCTGAATGCCCTTTTACAATGATCCTGCGCTTTATGATAACTGATTCTGGAAATAAAATTAGCCAGTTTCTCTTCATCATAAAAATCCACTTTTTCTCCCAGCTTGTACAGAATCTCAAATGTTTCCTGGCATACATCCTCCGCTTCATCTTTATCCTTTAAAACGGTATTGGCAACATTAACTGCACGTGAACGATATTTCCTGTAAATGCTTATAAAATCTATATTTTCCATCTTATGTACTGTGTAATGTCAAAATATCAGGACAGCTGCGCCTTTACTTTTGACAGGATCTCCTCTTTATCCTCATCAGTCAGTTCACCCGGATTCCATGTAATTCCAACATTGTCTCCTTTATATCTCGGAATCAGATGCATGTGGAAATGAAATACTGTCTGACCTGCACATTCTCCGTTATTCTGTACGATATTAAATCCATCACATTTCAGTGCTTCTGTCATTGCTATTGCCATTTTCTTTGCAAGAATCATTGCCTTTGCAGCCATTTCATCTGGTAATTCATAGATATTGGCAGCATGAAATTTAGGCAGGATCAGGGCATGTCCCTTACTTGCCGGGCCCAGATCAAGGATCACACGAAAATTCTCATCTTCATAAAGTGTTGCAGCGGGAATCTCTCCATTAGCTATTTTACAAAAAATACAATTATCCATTTTTAATCCTTCTTTCTTAATAATTGAGCCTCTGTAATCTGACAGAAGCTGAGTTAATGTGTTATTACTATTCACCGAGAATATCAGTGAATAATATCTGAATGTCGTTTTTTCGCGAATTTTTCAGGACGAAATCAGTTGCAGTCAAAAATCCGCAATGATACACTTTTCCTGAGGTGATAATATGCAGATGGAAACAACAAACCAATTAAAAAAAGATTTTAAACTTACTCTTTCCCGGCTGTCACATGAGATTCGTAATCCGATTACCCTGATCAACAGTGAGCTGCAGTTAATGGCAGCCTCCCATCCTGAGCTGTGCAGCTACAGACAATGGGACAGTCTTATGGACAATCTTGATTATGTCAAAGAATTATTAAATGAACTCTCTGATTTCAGCCATGCTCAGACAGTTAACCTGGTTTCTGTCGATCCCGCCGAGTTTCTGAACACCATTTTGTCCTGTCAGAAAAATACCCTGGATTACCTTGGTATCTCTCTGGAAACACATATAGAAAATATCTCTTCAACCATTTTACTTGACCGTGTAAAAATGCGTCAGGTTATATTTAATCTGATAAGAAATTCCTGTGAATCCATTAATCATCCCAAAGGAAAGATTACGGTAAGCCTTTATAAAACAGATAGCGGTATCTGTATATCTATAAAGGATAACGGCTGTGGAATGACTCAGACACAAATGCAGAATATCTTTTGTCCATTTGTTACATATAAGCCCGAGGGAACCGGACTTGGCCTTGCTGTAACAGCAGAAATCATAAATGCCCATAACGGGCAGATTGATGTTTTAAGCGCTCCTGGAAAAGGCTCTGTCTTCTATATCTATCTGCCTTATACTCCGGAAGTATCCCGATGATATGATCGCAGCGGATGATAAAGTAATACAGCCATGATGAATCCACAGATGAGACCACCCACATGCGCTGCATTATCTACTCCTTCGCTTGTGAATCCAAAATAAAGTGAAAATGCGACCATGATCACCACCTGTCTGGCAGAAAGATCTTCAATATGTCCTCTGCCTCTGATCACTGCATAAATCATGGCTCCCATCACTGCAAACACAGCGCCGGAAGCCCCGGCAGATACTGCAAAATCCCCGCTGTCTAATTCAAGAAAAATACACAGCAGATTTCCGCCCATTCCTCCAAGGAGATAGATCAGAAGATATTTCAGTTTTCCAACTGTACGTTCCAGTCTTCCGCCAAGTACAAAAAGTACCAGCATATTATTTCCCAGATGCTGTGGTCCAAAATGCAGAAACATACTTGTAAAAATTCTGTAGTATTCTCCCTGTATTATAGCTGGCGTATAACCTGCTCCACATTGAAGCATATGCATTGTGTCCTCTGATCCACCTGTTAATTCCACTGCCAGAAAAACAAGAATATTGATCAGAATAAGGAACACTGTGACTGGCTGTTTTTTTAATTCTTCCAAATTTTACCTCTTTCTATAGCAATTCCAGTATTTTATGAAATTGCTATAATCAGGAATCATATATCGACAAGCTTATTGTATCAGACATATTGTGTTTTTTCAAAACATTTATGGCAGAAAAATGTATCTCGCCTGGGCAAAATCTACTTCATCTTCTGGTTCAAGCTGATATTCTTCATCTGGCAAAAGCAGTCGTCCGTTTACGGCTGTTCCATTTCTTGAATTCATATCTGTAAGATAGTATGCATCCTCCTTTTTTCTTATTTTTGCATGGATACGGCTTACTGTCGGCAGACTGATCACTGCGTCACAGGCAGTTTCCAGCTTTCCGATTACCGTCAGATCTTCATTTATATAAATAGTTGCCAGTTCTCCCGGTTCTTTACTTACCAGACTGGCCGGGCCGGATACTGCTCCTGCTGACAATACTACTGTCTCTCCATAATCTGCATGCAACTGCGATGATTTCACGACTGGTTTATTGGTTGATTTCACAACCGACTTGATGGTATTCTGGCTCTGATCAGTCTGGTCTGCCGGTTCTTTTTTCAGAGTTTCATATAACATGTTTTCCCATTTCTCTTTTTTTATATTTTCCGGCTCATACAGTTCATATGAATCTTCATTTTTTTTCAGATTCTTTCCAAATTCTTTTTCTCTATTCCTCAGAAAATTTTTTGCCTTTTTTCCTTCGCGTGAATTTATTCTCTTTTTTTCTGATACTTTTCCGGTTATCCCGTTGGGTTTATCTCGTTCTTCTTCCCTTCCTTGCCGTAATGCTCCAGGTTTTTTCTTTATTTTCAAAACATATACAAACAGCATCACACAGGCCACAAGAACAATAATAATCCCAAGTATTGTTCCTGTTTCCAGGTAAGGCAGGTATCCCATCAAAGTTATTGCGGCTATTCCACATAGCAGTATTGCTGCCAGTACAATAATACCTGTCTTTTGGGGCAAACTAAGTCTTTTTGATTTTTCCCCGTCCCTTACAAATTCCTGATTTATTTCTTCGTTTTCCCAGAAGCCCTCTTCCTCCGGGTTAAAATCTTCTGATTCCTGTCTCTGCTCTGATTCTGTTTTCATTTGTTCTGGTTTGGTTGTTGTCGTACCCTGCTGCCCCTGGGTTTTGTATAGTTCTTCCTTGATATGTTCCAGATGGAAACTGTCTTCCATCGCTCTTTTGTACACGCCATACCCAAGGATTACCGCATCCTGATCCTGATGGTCAATCTTCGGAAGAATATATTCTGTCAAAAACTGAAACTGTTCTTTAATGTCTTTCTCATATCCTGGCATCATGCAGAAATAAATTTCCTGCTTTTCAATATCTGTATAAATATATTCCGGTGATATGATAAATTGTCCTGGATTCATCAGATATTCCGCCGCATCCTCCATTGCTTTGACAAAGCCTCCAAAGATGAGGCGAAGATCTTCTACTCCCATCTTCTTCTCTTCATATAAAACACTTAATGCCTGTTTTGAGGTAATATCGAAATAGACCAGAAAACGTCCATCCATCCCCTGTATTCTGCATTTTAGAAGAGAGGGAATCACATTTCCCACCAACATTCTCACCTGATAAGAATCAGTATTTATTTCATCTTCCCCATATAAGATCAGGTAATTATGGTTCATATCTCTCTTATATTCCGCCCGCATACTAATCCCCCATCCCCTTTAGAATGGCAGCTGCCGCCCTGAGTTTACGAATATGTTTTACAGGATTTGTGACAGAAGAAGTTCCTTCTGTTCTTAAATGCCACTTCATATTTCCATAGGAAGAAATCGTATCGAGATCATATGTCACCTGCACTTCTTTTCCAACATTTGTCTGTGTACTTAAATTCTCTGCTCCGAAAAATCCTATACTCCCCAGTTCTTCGCTTCTCATTCTTGCAGTGTCATATATCTGTCCATTCTTTTTAATACCTTCCATACTTCCACTGATTGCTGACTCATATGCCGCAGCTGTAAGCCAGGCTCTGTTATGTACAAAAAAGCTCAGATAGATAAGTCCCATAAGCGCCAGCAGGATCAACGGCATTACACATGCCGTCTCCACAGTCAGGCTTCCTTTCCGGACACAATTATAGTTCTCTGTTCTGGCTGTTTTATCATCCTGGTGAAATACTCCCGATCTGTTATCTATATTTAAATTACCCTTCATATCAGAATTCCTCCCAAATATCCTGCCAGTAAAAACGGAACAAATGGTATTTCCGTATTTCCTTTTCTATGAAAAAATATCATCGTAATTCCCGCCCATACAGCACTGCATATCAGGGATAAGAAAAGCATCATAAAAAATTCTTCAGCACTCATCACTGTACCTAATGCCATAATAAGCCATCCATCTCCCATTCCGACAGCTCCCTCTGTAATAATACTTATTCCCACAAAAATCAGTCCTGTTCCTGCACATACCAGAAAATCCAATGCGGCACTTCTGCTACATATTGTCCATAAGATTCCACTCCCTGCAAATACCGCAATAAGCAGTAATGAAACCTGTTTTTTCCGAATATCTATCCAGGAATTCACTCCCAGAAATGCGATAACACATGCTTCCCTTACATTATTTATTTCCATATTTTTCACCTGTCTGCTTTTTATTTATTATGTGTAACTGTTCACTTTGTTCTTTATTATCCGCATCTGCTACATGCACTCATTCCCGAGACAGAGGATGCCTTTACCAGCCTTACAGACCTTTTCAAACCACTACATGATTCCAGATTATGATACCTGTTTCCCTGTTCTGTGACATATACTACTCCTGCCGGATTCTGCCCTCTGCTGCATGTTTCGCATGCAGAATAATGTTCCCCATACTGATTGCTTGCATACCGGACAGAACTTCCCGGAATCTGTTTCAGTGACACATTCAGATAACTGCAGCCGGGATTTTTATGATAGACACTTCCAGAAGCAGTCACATATACCATCTGTTCTACCTCTCCCTGTTCGCCTCCATTGTCAGGAAATTCTGTTCCTGTCCATACATGAACTTTCACATGGTTATAGACCACCACTCCCGGCAGTGGTACCAGCCCTCCAAAAGGTTTATATGTGTAAACATCCGGAATCGTAATATCCTCCACGCCGCTTTCTCCCGTAATATAAGCATACATTCCTGCCTGTTTCGCCCGGTTACATAAATCAGACAAATGCTCCGTCTGCAGCTTATATATGTCCATAAAAGAGATCAGTGTAACCATTCCAAGAAAAAACAACGGAAGAACAAGTGCGGTTTCTACCGCCATACTTCCTTTTTTCAGAAAAGAGGTGCACAAAGATGCCTTTACAGAACGAACTTCTCTGGAGTTTTTCTGCAATTTTGCCATCTGAACCTCCCGGCTTTTCTTCGGGGATAAAAAATCCAGGAAAATTTCTTTTAGAGAGCTTTTTCTCCTTTCATAGATTATCTTTTCTTTCATTCCGATTTCATCAATGCTTTTGTTTTCCTTCTGTAAAAACATCTTTTTGCACCTCTTTTCTTAAAATCCCCATTATTATGATGTCAATAATAAAAAGAGAGTAATCTACACTATTGCTAAAGAAAATCAAACAACAATCCCAAACTCATTCTCTTATTCATAACAATACTGACGTATTATATGAAACTCTTTTTTCTTGTTCGCTTTTACGTCTGCAAATGCCTCCAGTGCCACCACACAGGAATCCATATTAAAATGTGCTCTTCCTTTATTTCTTATTGTGTTCTCTATCATATCCATGGCCCTTATCACTTTCTTTTCCTTGGAAACAGACAATACCAGAACCTGAATATAGTCCTCATAGGACATCCCATGGTCATTATTTTTTCGCATAGAATCCAGTCCTTCCATCAGATTTCCCAGATTGGCCAGAGATATCTGCCAGTCTGCTGAAGTCTTCACAAGCGGGATCTTACCTCCTGCAAAAAGTTCTCTCACATCCAGTACGCTTTCTGCAAATGCCCAGCATAAAAGCAATGCTGTTTCTATCACTACAGCTGCCGGCGGAACCAGAAATCCTGCTGCAATCGCAGATGCAAGAGCCTGTGCCTCTGTTCTTTTTACATTATCAGCCATCAGGCAGGCAAAGTTTACTCCCTCTCTGATAAACAAAAGTTTCGATGCCACAGATTTCAGATTATCCATATCCTCATCTTTTCCTGCAAAGATATATTCCATCTGATATGCCAGACCTTCTTTGGACGAATCCATATAATTTCCCAGATGATTCATCAGATATTGTTGGAACAAAACCTGGGAGGTATAGCTATTATCTGCGATCACTCCATCCGGCATCTCCATTCCCTGTTGTAACTGTCTCCCGGAAACTAGCGTGTTTTTACTTATTGAGCTTGTGGAAACTTCACGTCCGGACGGCAAAACCAGTTCCAATACTCCCATCTTCATAATTCTCTTTATCACAGTAATCGGATTATTCACCGGATTCTGCTGTGCCGGTGCCGGCTGTGTTGTCTGTGTATCTCCACTTCCAAATTGCTGATCTGACGAAGCATTTTCCTGTTGCTGTTTCTTAGCCGCCTCTTCTGCGGCCTGCTGGCTTTTCTGAGATGCCTGATTCATTTCAGAATCATATCTGTCGATCGATCCTCCTGTCTCTGCCTGACTTGCTTTCAGATTCGCTTCTTCTGTTTTCTTTTCTCGATCAGACATTTTGTTAAGAAGGGCCTGTACTCCCTGACTTCCAAGAGTTTCTTGCATATACTGCACGATCTGCTGATAAAAAACTTCTCCGTTATCATCTGTCAGAAGCCGGTATCCTGTAAGCCCGCTATGCTCCAGACTAAGTTTCTGACTATTCTGCTTTAATACCGGTTTCATATAGGATTCCAGATTGTCACAGATTTTCGCAAGATTCAGCTGTCCGCCTCCCATAGAACCATCAAGTGCAAACAGATCATAGTCTTCAAGAAGCTTCTTATCATACTGTCCAAACACTGAATACAGTCCAATATCCATGCTGTTCAGAATCTGCGTTCTGGCAGATGCCATCCGCACAGATTCAATACTTGTGCATACCATAGATAAAAGCAGACTAAGTATCAGTGCCAGAAATACTGTAATGCTTCCTCTCATTTCTTTATGATTTCTCATGCAGGAAGTACACCTCCTTCTCTTTCTCAATACATTATTTCACAACTAACTATAAGTTCCTGTGCCTGCACAGTTGAACTCCCAAACAATGTATTGGTTAAATAGAATTACTCTGTTTGGCGATCTTTGAAAGAATGCTCTGCACCAGTTCGGTCAACTGCTCTTTGAAAATGATGACAAGTCCGATCAGGACTACCAGAATTAAAATGATCTCTACAACACCTACAGCGTCCTCTTCCTCCACGAATCTTCGTATTAATTCGTTTTGATTTTTTATTTTCCATATCAATCGTCCCATCTTTTCCTCCGTATGTCTCATATCTTCTTTCCTTTATCATGTTCCATAAAATGACAGAAAGGCCGGAATCATAACGATTGCCATCACGACCATCAGCATCATGATCATCGGTACCAGAAGCTTTGTTGCGGCAGCTTCTCCGAGAACGCGTGCCTTTCTCTTGCGTTCTTCCCAGGCCTCCATAGACTCTCTTTCGAGCATATCAGCCATCTGTCTGCTGCCCTTCTGAAGATTTTGGATGAGAAGTGTGGCAAAAGTTTTATATTTCGCCTGTCCACATCTTTCTCCGAATCTTCTGTACGCCTCACTCTCAGAAACTCCGCTTTCCATTTCATAACAAACGATTCGTATCTCATCATACGCCGGTCTTGGCTTTGATTTTTTCTTTCTGCTATAATCCAGCGAAATTTTCTGAAATGCCTTCCTTACAGTCATTCCCGCCTGAACCAGAAGTGTAAATTTCATGATCAGCCCGGGATAATCCATCAGAAGTTCTTCATACCTTTTTTGAATCTGAACCTGCTCTTCCCTTCCCTTCATTACAAGAATTGCCATTCCCGCAACAAGAAACAAACCTGTCAGGAGCATTCCTGAAGTATCCGCAGGGCTTTCCCACTGTATCTTTTTTCCATCCAGCTTATCCGGAAGATAATAATAATCCGGATCGTTTTGCTGCTCATTATATCGTGCCACTGCCTCCGCCAGATCTTTCTGCGCCTGCTCTTCTCTGGTCAGTTTCTTATCCTGTTTTGGTTCTTCCTGTTCTTCCAGTTCTTTTTCCGGTACCTGTATGTACATGGAGACCGGCTCTTCTCCATCCACGGATACCATAAATTTCTTCTCATATGATCCTGTATCCTCCTTTTCCAGACGGTATCCCTGAGGATACACTTGTCTGCCATTTCCCGCGGTAAGGATCATTCCAAGTAAATTCCCGGATATTGCCACCACCATGAATAGCCTGATTCCTTCTTTTCCTCCAATCCCGGAAGATGGAATCCACCCTTTTTCCCACCCGGCCAGTGCGCACAAAAGTATGATAAAAATGACAATATGTACCCACATTTGTACTGTCACACCTCAATATCTACGATTTTTCTGCCAAGCCAGTATGCCGTAGCATAAATAGCAAGACAGATACTCATTGCTGCAATTCCAAAGGGATTTCCATAAAGAACACTTAAGAAGCCCGGCGAGGTCAACTGTAAATACATAATGATACCCGCAGGCATAAGGCTCATGATCATTTGCTCCGATTTCTTGGCAGCCAGAGTTGCTTCGATTTCTTTTTTTACATCGATCTTATCTCCCAGCATGCGCGCTACTTTCTGAATCACACGATTCATATCACCACCTGTACGCTTGGCTGTATAAAACACTGATGCAAAATTCTCGATATCTTCCACCTGGCTTCTTGACCCCAGATCCAGAAACAATTCCTCTAAAGGAACACTGATATGCTGCTGACTTTCAATGTAGCGAAATTCTTCTACAATATCAGTTCCTTTTCCGTATAACCGCTCCAGATCCCTGACACAGGTCTTTATTGCGCTTTCCACGGAATATCCTGCCTGAACCGCAACACTCAGAGAGGTTAGCGCATCCTTAAACTGGTAATTCAGCTTCTTTCTTCTTTCCCTGATCATACGGTTTTGCTGCCATTTCAGATAAAATACTAACGCCGGAATCATAAGAAGCAGTACCCAGGCACTTCTGTAAAAAAGATAATCTGCCACAGCGCAAAGTGCCGCTGCCTGTCCTGTATATTTCATAAATTCCTTCACCGTAAAATGATAATGACTATAGTCCCGTTTCAGATAACGCTGTCCTTTTTCTTTCCCTTTCATAGTTCAATCCCCGCTCTTTCCAGTTTTTCCACATTGAGGAGGGAAGCAGTCTTTACCAGTCCTTTTCCCTCCTGCCATTGATACAATGGACGAATCTGGATTTCTCCATTTTCGAAACCACACACTTCGGTTACCTCTAATAGCTTTCTTGATTTATCTCTCATTCGTCCCAGATGTACCAGAATATCCACACCGGATGCAATCTGTCTCCTGATAGCCTCCAATGGAAGGTCAACCCCCATAAGAACCATTGTTTCCAGACGGGATAGCATGTCTCTGGCAGAGTTGGCGTGAGCAGTTGACAGCGACCCTTCATGCCCTGTATTCAATGCCTGAAGCATATCCATTGCCTCTCCGCCTCTGACTTCTCCCACTATGATCCTGTCAGGGCGCATTCGAAGTGCTGATTTGATCAGATCCCTGATCGTAACTGACACTGCCCCCTCCATGTTGGCCATCTTTGCTTCCAGACGTACCAGATTATTTATCCCCCTGATGCGAAGCTCTGCATTATCTTCAATCGTGATCAGTCTTTCATCTTTGGGAATATATTCTGACATAGCTGCAAGAAATGTAGTTTTACCGCTTCCGGTTCCACCGCCTATGACCATGGAATACCTCGCTTTTACAAGTTTCTGCAGAAAATCTGCGCATTCTTTGGTAATGCTTCCCAGCGCAATCAACTTTTCCATTGTAATGGGGTGTTCGGGGAAACGCCGTATCGTAAGGATCGGACCATTTAACGCTACCGGGTAGATTACTGCATTGACTCTGGAGCCATTCTCCAGTCTGGCATCCACAATTGGCATAGATTCATTGATCACGCGGTTACATTTACCTACTATCTGCTGAATCACATCTTCCAGCTTTTCGGCAGACGTAAAGCTTTTATGCCATCTGATCAGTCTGCCGTCCCGCTCCACAAAAATCGTGTCAGGTCCATTTACCATAATTTCAGTAACTGTCTCATCATCCACCAGTTCCTGCAAAACATCCAGTTTACGCACAGAATAAAACAGTTCCTGACGAAGCTGCACTTTTTCTTTCAGTGCAAGGCGGACATCCTTCATCTGATTCAGGATCAGTTCATCAATTACATCAAGAATCTCTTTATCTGATAACTCTCTCGACAGATCCAGTTCCTCCATTAACATCTGGCGCAAAGTTCTAAATACATCTTTATTCATCCTTTTTCCTTTCTCAGAAGGTTTCTCACATAATCTCCCAGTTCACTCCACTTCAACTGTTCAATATATCCTGACGGCGGACCGGTCATCATATGAAAAGGAGGAGTGATCTTCTCTGTCTTTTCCAGTATCTGAGGATAATCCCAGATTCGGACCAGATTTTCAAACTGGGCGATCTTACACTGTGAAACCGTATCAGACAACACCGGCATATAAATCTTCTTACACATATCCAGAAGCTGGAAATTCTCGTCAATCCCACATCCTATATCCAGCACGATCATCTCATATGAACTATCAAGCATGATCATCTGCAACAGCCTTTCCCAGTCCTGCCAGGCTGTTGTGTGAATGTCTGCCGGCATTTGCACAGGCGGTATATAATCCAGATTGTTTATAGTCTGTATCATACTATTCATCTTATAGAGAAGATTCTGGTTATCCTGCCGTACATAATAAAGAAGATCACTTAAATTATGCGCAAATCCCTTTCCCATCAGTTCTTCAAACCCGGAATATTCCTCCAGATTCAGATAAAGGACTGCCCTGTCTTTGGCAAGTATCTGTCCAAGTGTCAATGCGAAAGAAGTTTTCAGACAACGCCCCAGCGGAGAAAAAACTCCAATAAGCTCTGTCGTCTTTTTTAAGACCGCAAGCTGATCGGATACTGTCTTTTTTTCAGCACCATAACATGCCATCACTTCCCGAAGTACATCCGAAGAAGACTGATACTTATACACGCTCGGATACTGGTCAAGTTCCGGAGGATGTACCCCTTCCGATAAAATAATAACCTTTCCGATATCCATTTCCCGGACTTCGCGGCACATTGCGCGCCCGGAAATCAGCAGCAACTCTATATGTGTATGTTTCCCATAGGCAATCAGCTTCTCCACAGTTGTAAATGCCTGTATTTCAAATGGAATATTCTTTTTCTGATTTAAATAGTCCATAAAATTCAGCGCATAATCCACTTCCAGATCACATACTGCAAAAATATTTCTTTTCAATAGATACCTCCTGCATATAACAGCACGCTTACAAAAACAGGAATCGTAAAGTGGAAATTCTCCGGTGCAGAAATATCTTTACTCCGATAAGGAGTGATCTTTCCCGTACTCACTGTATTCTCTGCATATTTTATAAAATAAAGAATCCGTTCACAGAAATTGTGATTGAAGATCAGAAGCACAACAGCAATACATGCGCCTGCCAGAAAAGAAAAAAGAATACATTTCCAGATAGCCCCAAGGCCCATTACTCCTCCCAGTGCACAAAACAACTTAATGTCTCCCGCACCCATCATTCCGAAAATGAACAGAACGATAAGAAACAAAGGCATTATACTTCCCACAGCGAAATAGCTTATTCCTGCAATTCCTTTTCGCCAGATACATCCGGTCAGCCCCAGAATCAGAGAGAACAAGATCCATCCATTATCAACTTTCGCAGTGCGAATGTCCATAATCATGGCTACTGCGGCAACTACTACAGGAAAAAGGTGAAAAAATCCATATCGTATCACCTCCCATCTTAAATTTTCCTCATAACTGCTTATTCTTTCGTTTTTTATAAAAATTAAAAGTGGAATTTACCGCCGAACTGGCGGGATTGAATTACCAGAAGAACTCTGGTGAATATTATTATAGGACCGGACAATCGATTTGTCCAGTCCTATTTTTTGTCGAATTTCTAAAATAATTATAAAATGGTTACTTAATATACAACTTCTATTTTGCATCCTTCCGGTGCGAGGATGATACCATCTTCTGTGTCTTTTACTACACTTCCACTCACAACAGAAGAAACCTCATGAATATTTCTGAGAAGATACGTCATTCCCGGATTCTCTTTAGAAGCTTCCAGTGTCAGTTTATTTCCTTCTTTTGCAGCATTTACTGTAAATGCATCTTCGCCTTTACGTGTCACAACTTTGCAGGATCCGGTTCCATTCAGCTCATAAACCTGAATCTGAACATCTTTCTCCAGTTCATAATCTGCGGTTGTATCTACTGCACCAATCGGAAGCAGTGTATTCTCTCTTACGAATACCGGCAGTGAGAAGAAATCATAATCTTCCGCATACCATCTGCCGCCTTCTTTCACCTCACCACTTAACAGATGAGTCCATTTTCCGGCCGGCAGATAATATTCTACATGGCCTTCTTTATTAAAGATCGGGGCAACCAGAATACTGTCACCTAACATATATTGCATATCCAGATATTTCACTGCAGGATCATCATTAAATTCCATGATCATTGCTCTCATGGACGGAATACCTGTCTTATGTGATTTCAAAGCCATGGAATACAAATACGGCATTAATCTTAATTTGAGTTTTGTAAATTTACGGCACACATCTACCGCTTCATCATCAAACAGCCACGGTACACGATAGCTCTTGGATCCATGAAGACGGCTGTGTGTGGAAAGAAGGCCAAACTGCAGCCAACGTTTGTATACATCCGGCGCTGCTGTCATTTCAAATCCACCCATATCGTGGCTCCAGAAGGAGAATCCGGATAAGGTAAATGACAGACCACCTCTTAAGCTCTCAGCCATGGAAGCATATGTTGCAGAGCAGTCACCTCCCCAGTGAACCGGGAACTGCTGTCCGCCTGCTGTCGCACTTCTTGCGAAAAGGATTGCTTCTCCTTCTCCCTTTACTTCCTTCAGAAGACCAAATACTGCCTTGTTGTAGAGGTATGTATAATAGTTATGCATGGAAACCGGATCGGAACCATCATAATATTTCACATCAATCGGAATTCTCTCACCAAAGTCTGTCTTGAAGCAGTCAACACCGGCATCAAGCAATGTTTTCAACTTATCTGTATACCATTTTGTTGCAGCCGGATTTGTAAAATCAACCAGTCCCATTCCAGGCTGCCAGTTATCGATCTGCTTTACTCCTCTTCGATCTGCACGCTGTACCAGGTACCCTTTCTCCATTCCTTCTTTGAAGAATGCAGTTCCCTGTGCAATATAAGGATTAATCCATACGCAGATCTTCAGACCTTTATCTTTGTAGCGTTTCAGCATTCCCGGTACATCAGGGAAAATTCTCTCATCCCATTCAAAATCGCACCAGTGAAGTTCTTTCATCCAGAAGCAGTCAAAGTGGAATACATTTAACGGAATGTCTCTGTCAGCCATTCCCTGGATAAAGGAGTTTGTCGTGTTTTCATCATAATTAGTTGTAAAGGATGTGGAAAGCCATAATCCAAAGGACCATGCCGGTGGCAGTGCCGGTTTTCCGGTAAGGTCTGTATATGTCTCAAGCACACCTTTGATATCATCACCATAGATTACATGATAGCGGATTTCTTCACCTTTTACAGAAAATCCTACGTTCTCTACTTTCTCACTTGCAACTTCAAAAGAAACATTGTCGCTGTGATCTACAAATACACCGTAATGTTTGCTAGTTACATAAAATGGAATATTCTTATAGGAAATCTGAGATGCAGTACCACCGTCTTCATTCCATACATCTACTACCTGTCCATTCTTTACAAATGCTGTAAATCTTTCTCCAAGTCCGTATACGCATTCTCCCGGATCAAGAGAAAGTTCTGCTACCATATATGGCTGATACTGTGCTGCCATATAGTTTGGTTCCGGGAATTTGGTCAGTGTTGCTCTGTCATACTGCATGTATCCCAGATTACGGAATCCGATGCCGGTAAGAACCTTTCCATCTGCCTCATAAGTGATCTTAAAATCTTTCAGATCAACTCTTACTGTCATTCTACCCGCTTTCATAACAGCTTCAGCATCTGTGATCTCTACTTCTGTCTCCTGCGGATCCTCATTCAGTTCATATCTTGGCTCACCCTTAATATATCCCTGATAATGATAGCTTCTGACACTGATGATATCCTTACGCACAGAAGTAAATTCTGTAGTAATTGTTCCTACGTCAAGAGCACCGCCTCTGTCGTTGATTTCTCTAAACGGAGAAACAATTCGCATTCCTCCCGGAATTGCTTCTGCTGTAAAAGCCTGCATTGCATAAGATGCATTGGCACGTTCATTCTTCTCCCAGTAACCTTCTGTGAATTTCATTCCTGATCCTCCTCGTTTTAATCTCATAAATCACGCATTGACAAATTGATACACTAGAGCGTGTTTGAAAAATCATTCCCGCAATCTGCACGCCCCACTTTGCGGTATATTTTGTCCGAATTCAGTTGCCGTAGCCCGCTACGACGCCTTCATCCGGACAAAATATACCACAAATTGTGACATACATCTTGCGGAAAGCCTTTTTCAAACACGCTCTAACTTTTTATTGACAATTCTCTTTCAAACTGTTGCTTTTTGATATTTTCATATATAATCCATGTTATGTGCATTGTCAACATTTTATTTTGTATTTTTGTCATTTTTATTGTAGGTTTTCTTCATAACCTAAGTCAAATAAAAAAAACTGCCCTTTTCTCATGATATCCAAAAGACAGTTTCTTATATATTATAATCTTATGTAATCAACCGGATATTCGCAATCCACTTCCACTACGTGACTCTACACAGAATATTTTCTTTTCACTCTATTGTCAGTTCTTCTATGTTATTCTATCTCTTTTTTACACTTTCTCTCTCTATCAGCTGCACCTTTGTTTTATAAATATAAGGCATACATGATTCCCCCTGTATCAGTCTCATCAGAATCTCCACCGCCATATTTGCCTTTTCCTCTACGTCAATTTTCATGGTCGTAATCGTCGGATATACAATAGTCGCAAACACATCATCATCTATTCCTGCTACAGAAATATCTTCCGGCACTTTTACATCATTTCTGTGAAGAAAAGAAATCATCTCTGCTGCATTTTTATCTGTGGAAAAGAGCAGCGTTGTATCTGTTCCTGCATATTTCAGCAATTCCCCATATACCATTTGTCTTCCTTCTGTTTCTGTCGGAAGTAACTTCATCTCCAGCTCACAGCTTTTCCTGTCTGCTGTTTTCTTTGCTCCCTGATATCTACGATAGTCAGCTCCATGAACGGCATTTGTCAGATATATGATTTTTTTTGTCCCATTGGAAATCAGATATTCACTCATCTCGGCTCCGGCTTTTTCATCTTCGGAAGTCACAAGATAAACCTTCTCTTCCTCTTTCGGAATTTCTCCCATATCTATGGAAACCATAGGCTTATCCGAAAGCCCCGAGATTTTTTTACAGTATACAAAAGGCATAGAAATCGAAATAATCCCGTCTACGTTCCATCCAAGTGTCATTTTCTCAATTTCTTCTACATTCTTATCCGAAAAAATCATGATATAATATCCTTTTTTTCGCAAAAGCTCCTCCAGCTTACCAATAATCCGTCCGTAAAAAGGGCTTTCATATGCAGAACCTCTGGCAAATGCAGGCGTATTGATCAAAATGCTGATAATTTTAGAGCTTTTATTAGTAAGCGCATTTAATCCCAGCCTGGGAATATAGTTGTTTTCTGCAAGCAGTTTTTCCACTTTTTCTATTGTATTTGCAGAAACACGTGCCGTCTTTTTGTGTAGCACATTAGATACTGTTGTTGTGCTTACCCCTGCCATTTCCGCAATTTCTTTAATCGTAACCATTTTTGTCCGTCCCCTTACTTCTTTCGATAATATGATACATGAACAACAAGTAATATCAAGTACCTCACAAGCCAAGTTATTTGGAAAGCGTTATGCCAGTAGCATATAAACAATACTCAGTATACTACATATATCTCCAAAATAGCCACATATATCTTGCATAAACCAGAAAGTTTGTGGTAATATTCTCAAAAAATAAATGCATTACCCGTATATTATCAGCCATTGACTGACATAATTTTCATACAACAGGAGGTAGTAATATGTGCACAGCAGCAACTTATAAAACAAAAGATTTCTATTTCGGCAGAACTCTCGACTACGAATTTTCTTACGGTGACGAAGTCACCATCACGCCAAGAAACTATCCATTCCATTTCCGCCATTCAGACAAAGTTCCGGATAACCACTATGCCATCATTGGCATGGCTCACGTTGCCGATGATTATCCCCTTTATTATGATGCTATTAACGAAAAAGGACTCGGAATGGCAGGCCTGAACTTCGTCGGAAACGCCGTTTACGCAGAACCCGTATCCGGAAAAGAAAACGTTGCCCAGTTTGAATTTATCCCATGGATTCTCAGCCAGTGCGCCACATTAGAAGAAGCACGCCAGAAACTCTCCGCCATGAACCTCACCAACACCCAGTTCAGCAAAAACTTCCCTTGCGCCCAGCTCCACTGGATCCTTACAGATGCTTCTGGCTGCATCGTAATCGAATCCATGAAAGACGGCCTTCACATTTACGATAACCCCGTAGGCGTACTGACAAACAACCCGCCATTCCCACAGCAGATGTTCCAGCTAAACAATTACCAGGGACTATCCCCACGCCAGCCACAAAATACCTTCGCCCCAGGTCTGAACCTCCAGTCCTACAGCCGCGGTATGGGCGCCCTCGGCCTGCCGGGAGACCTCTCCTCCGCCTCCCGCTTCGCCAAAGTAGCCTTCACCAAAATGAACTCCCGCTCCGGCGAAACTGAATCAGAAAGCGTCAGCCAGTTCTTCCACATTCTCGGCTCCGTAGACCAGCAGAGAGGCTGCTGCGAAGTAACAGAAGGAAAATATGAAATCACCATCTACACCTCCTGCTGCAACGCCACCAAAGGAATCTACTACTACACAACCTACGAAAACCACCAAATTTCCGCCGTAAACATGCACCACGAAAATCTGGACACTGCTCTCCTGATTCGCTACCCAGTTCTTACAAAGCAAAATGTTCATTTTCAGAACTGAGCTACCAGTATTCTAAGCATTACACTAAAATGTATAAAAAAGGGGTGTCTATTGGGATGATGATTCCAAGACAGCCCCTTCCTTTTATTTACAAAATATCACTATTATTAACCTTACCTTTTTGCTCATTTATTTCTTTTAAATCATCTATGGCTAATTCCGGTGCCATTGTATGAAATATCAGATAATTTCGTTTCATTATTTTTGCCGGTGCCTGTTTATAAATCTTTACGCTACTTTCATTTTTATAAAAATGCCAATATCTATACAAATATCCTATCCAATACAAAATATCCTTAGAATAAATTTCTCCTTTTTTAATCAGGTTATTTCCTTTAATGGCTGTAAGTTCTTCTAACAAGTATTCTTCTCCCGCCCACTGCATGCGATTATATGTGGAATCCAGAGCCTTTGCCACATCAGAAGTCATGAATACTTTTATAAAAGTGCTGCTTTCATAAGAATTGTCCGCTGAAAGTTCAAATAATCTTCCCTGAATGTCACATAATTTTAATTGAAGTTCATTCATCTTTATGCTCCTCCTTAAATGCCGCATCTAGAATTTCATCGAAGAACATTCCCTCACGACGATAATCCCGGCAGATTTTATTTGCAAGGGATACTCCTTTTGCACGATTTGTTTCAGCAGCCTCTTTTAAAAATTGTCTTTCAAGATGGGACAATTTGATTTCGTGTTCTATTTTGATGAAATCGCATGCCTTTTGTGTAATTGCAACATACTGTTTACCAAGTTCTAAAGCTGATAAACTGTTAACTAATGCAGCATCAGTGATATTGCCGACAAAGAAATTATCGATCACATAAAACATTCTGTCATTTGCAATACTTCCTACAATCATATCTGTATTATTTGCCATATCTCGATATTTATTATAAAAAATAGTTCCCTTAACTGTCTCCATTCTTCCTCTATGATATGCTACAATCATAGCCCACTCCAGGTCAGCAGGAACATCTAGTATTTTTAAATCACTTAGATTAACAGACATAATATAAAACTTAGATTTATCATAATCGCAAATTAAAGTTAATGCCTGACTCGGTTCTGTTCCCATATAAAATCCTTTTCCAAAATCACATCGAGAACGACTCTTTGGCTCAATGTTTTCAGTTATTCCGGATTTGGAACCATGATATAGTAATACCCTTCCTTTATCAACTTTAATTTTTCCGGTTGTTTCCTTTATCTTATCAATTATCATATCGTAAACGGGTACATTATTAGATTTGCATAATTCGTATAATGTTGACTGTGCCAGTTTATTGGGAACTGTATGTTCATTTTCCCAACGATTTACAGTTGCAAAAGATACGTTTAATAAATCTGCCAATTCTGCCTGACTCATATTCAGATATGTCCGAATTTTTTTGATTAACTCTTTCATCCAACACCTCCAATATAACATTTTATCTATTTATAATGATAAATAATGCTATATACTTTGTCAATGAGGGATTAAAGAATAAAATAGGAGGCTAACTACCCACTATCGAAAAAAAACCACCGCAACCCGCGGTGACTTTTTTGACCCAACCTGGCGAATCCGCCAAGTTAATATATTCCCACATAAAAAAACTCGCGCTCCTAAAAGAAGCGCAAGGGATGCCCAGAGGGGACGCTGCTCAAGCGTCCCCTCTGGGGTTTTCCTACCATTTACCAAAAGGTAGCTCTATATCTCTTTATGACTCGTAACCCTAAGTCGTGCCATAGCTCTGGACAGAGCCAGCTGATTCATATGATACTCCTGAATACTCTGCTTCTGTCTCATTTGCTCTTCTGCCCTCTCCTTTGCTTCCTGCGCACGTCGGATATCGATCTCCTCCGGGCTCTCTGCTGTCAGACAGAACAATTTCGCACGGTTATTGATCATCTCTACAAACCCACTGCTCACAGCCAGAACATGCTTCGTACCATCAGCTTCCTCGAAACGCATTTCTCCCGGAATGATAGCAGCAACAATATTCTCATGCTGTGCCAGAAAAGCCTGCTCGCCGTCAACAGCCGGAATGGTCAGAGTCCTGGCACGTCCTGCAAACGCCAGCTTGTTACTGGCATAAATCTCAAGACCAAATGTATCTGCCATATGAAGTCTCCTTATTCAATCCTTGTTTCACTTTTCAACCATCACTTTAGCATTCCTTTTGAACGCTCTGACTTAAATCTGATGAAAACCTGAAACTTTACTCCTGACCCATCTCAGTCTTTGCTTTCTCGATGACATCCTCAATTGTACCAACATTGAAGAAAGCATTTTCCGGATACTGATCCATCTCACCATCAACGATTGCCTTGAATCCACGGATGGTTTCTTTCAGAGGAACATATTTACCCTTGATACCTGTGAAGTTCTCAGCTACATGGAATGGCTGGGAAAGGAACTTCTGGATCTTTCTTGCACGGAATACAGTGCTCTTATCCTCTTCAGAAAGCTCTTCCATACCAAGAATAGCAATGATGTCCTGAAGTTCTTTATATTTCTGAAGGATTTCCTGTACTTTACGTGCTACTTCATAATGTTCTTCACCTACAACATCCGGCTCCAGGATACGGGAAGTAGATTCCAACGGGTCAACGGCCGGATAAATACCCTGCTCTACGATCTTTCTGGAAAGAACGGTTGTTGCATCCAGATGAGCAAATGTAGTTGCAGGAGCCGGGTCAGTCAGGTCATCGGCAGGTACATAGACAGCCTGTACAGATGTTACAGAACCATCCTTAGTAGAAGCGATACGTTCCTGAAGTTCACCCATCTCAGTAGCCAGTGTTGGCTGATAACCTACGGCTGAAGGCATACGTCCAAGAAGGGCGGAAACCTCGGAACCAGCCTGTACAAAACGGAAAATATTATCAATGAAAAGAAGCACATCTCTGTGTTCCTCATCTCTGAAGTACTCAGCCATTGTCAGTCCGGTTTCAGCAACACGCATACGGGATCCCGGTGGCTCGTTCATCTGTCCGAACACTAAGGCTGTTTTTTCAAGAACACCGGACTCTTTCATTTCTGACCATAAGTCGTTACCTTCACGGGAACGCTCTCCAACACCTGTGAAAATGGAATATCCGCCATGCTCTGTGGCAATGTTCTGGATCAGCTCCTGAATCAGGACTGTCTTACCAACACCGGCACCACCGAACAGACCGATCTTACCACCTTTTGCATATGGTGCAAGAAGGTCGATAACCTTAATACCTGTTTCCAGGATTTCTACAGCCGGTTTCTGATGTTCGAAATCCGGCGGATCTCTGTGGATGACCCATTTCTGTTCTCCCTCAAGGGAAGGACCGTCATCTACTGTATCACCAAGTACGTTAAATAAACGTCCCAGTGTCTTATCACCTACAGGAACCTTAATGCCGCTTCCTGTGGCGATGACTTCTCTGTCACGCTGTAAGCCTTCGCTTGCGCTCAGCATAATGCAGCGTACCATATTGTTTCCCAGATGATGGGAAACTTCCATTACACATCTTTTACCGTTGTTCTCTACCTCAAGGGCATCCTTGATCTCAGGAAGATTTCCATCTTCAAAAACAACGTCTACAACAGGTCCCATAACCTGTACAATTTTACCTTTGTTCATCGTCGTCACTTCCTTTTTTGTGCTTTTGCACCGCTGACAATCTCAGTGATTTCCTGTGTGATGGCAGCCTGACGCGCACGGTTGTACTCAATGGATAATTCCCTGAGCATCTTCTTTGCACTATCCGTAGAGGACTGCATTGCCATCATTCTGGCATTATTTTCACTGGCATAGGCTTCTACAAGACATCCATAGATCAGACCGGTCAGGTAATCTGGGATCATGGTATTCAGAAGTACATCGGCTGATGGTGACAGCACGATTTCCTCCTGTGGCATGTCCGCAAGCATTGCCTGATTTGGCAGGAACTCTGCTTTCTTCAATGGAAGAAGCTGCATATTCACCGGCTCCATGGCAAATGCACTCTGCATCTCCGTATAGAAAATACGTACTTCGTCCAGTTCTCTGTCCAGAAACGCTCTGACAATCTCCTCTGAGATCAGACGCGCTCTGTGCATGGTCGGTTTCTGTACTGTATATGGAAAGTTCTCTGCGATATCCATATGTTTCTTCGTGAAATACTGACGGCCTACCATACCCAGCACATAAAGCTTGCAGTGCTCATGCTCTGCCATAAACTGTTCTGTCATTTTCTGGATATTATGGTTATAGGCACCTGCCATACCCTTATCACCGGTAACTACGATACAGCCGATCTTACGGTCTTCCTCCGCAATCTTATGACGGATACTGAAAAAAGGATGCTCTGTATCCGGCATATGACGCAGGATTCGGGAAATTGCTGCCTGCATATTATAGTAATACGGCTCTGTATCAGACAGGATTCTTTTGGCCTTCTGCATCTTGGATGAAGAAATCATATACATGGCATTGGTGATCTTCATGGTGTCCTGAATGCTTTTCATTCGAGTCTGAATCTCTTTCGTACTGCCCATATCAACACCTACCTGCTCTTATCTGCAAATTCTTCTGCCACTTTCACGATCTTTTCTGCCAGTTCATCCGGAAGCTGTCTCTTCTCCTCGATCTCTCTTCCGATTTCCGGATAAGCACTGTCAAAGTAGTCCAGCATATCTCTCTGATACTTCTTCATCTTCTTGGTTTCCACGTGCATCATTGCCTTGTGTGTTGCCGCACAAAGAGTGATGACCTGCTCATGAAGACTTAACGGGCTTGAAAGCGGCTGTTTCAGAAGTTCCATAAGTCCGCTTCCGTATTTCAGCTGCTGAGTTGTAGCCTCGTCCAGATCAGAACTGAACTGTGTAAAGATTTCCATCTCACGATACTGTGCCAGATCGATACGGACACTTCCTGCTGCTTTCTTCATAGCTTTTGCCTGTGCCGCACCACCAACTCGGGATACGGAAAGACCTACGTTAACCGCCGGACGCATACCGGAATTAAACAGGTCACTCTCAAGGAAGATCTGACCATCTGTGATGGAAATAACGTTTGTAGGAATATATGCGGAAAGGTCACCTGCCTGTGTCTCAATGATAGGAAGTGCAGTGATAGAACCACCGCCGGCCTTCTCATTCAGACGGCTGGAACGCTCCAGTAATCTGGAATGGAGATAGAATACATCTCCGGGATAAGCCTCACGTCCCGGTGAACGTTCCAGAAGCAATGACAGTGCACGATATGCAACTGCATGCTTGGATAAATCATCATAAACCATTAATACATCTTTTCCCTTATACATAAAGTACTCAGCAAGTGCAGTACCTGCATAAGGAACAATGTACTGAAGCGGTGCACAGTCACTGGCTGTGGAGGAGAATACTGTTGTATAGTCCATAGCACCGTGTTTCTCCAGAGTAGATACGATCTTAGCTACTGTGGAAGCTTTCTGTCCGATTGCAACATAGATGCAGATTACATCTTTACCTTTCTGGTTCAGAATGGTATCCAGTGCAACGGAAGTCTTACCTGTCTGTCTGTCACCGATGATCAGCTCACGCTGGCCACGGCCGATCGGGAACATGGAGTCAATGGAAAGAATACCTGTTTCCAGCGGAACTGTTACAGATTTTCTCTCAATGATTCCAGGTGCCGGATTCTCTACCGGACGATACCCGTCTGCCTTGATCTCGCCTTTACCATCGATCGGTGCTCCCAGAGCATTTACAATCCTTCCGATAAAAGCGTCACCTACAGGCACACCTGCCTGTTTCTGGGTTCTTGCCACCTTTGTTCCTTCTTTGATTCCTGTATCTTTACCGAACAGGATACATCCGATGCTGTTTGCACGGATATCCTGAACCATACCTTTCAGACCATTCTCAAAGGTTACAACCTCGCCATACATAGCATGATCGATACCATGTACCGTGGCGATACCATCTCCGACGGAGATGACTGTTCCTACTTCCTGGTCCTTGCTGATTTCGTCATAATTCTTAATTTCTTCTTTCAGAATCGAAATGATTTCATCTGGATTCATTGCAGCCAACTTTTATTCACCTCCGTGTCAATTTCTGTCTTAAATTATTATAACGTCCGCGGAGACTCCAGTCGAACTCTTTGTCTCCGGCAGAAAGAATGAAGCCTCCGATCAAAGATTTGTCTTCTCTGAGAGTAAGGATTACTTCCTTTGCTCCGAATTCCCTGCGAAGGAAATCTTCCATCTTCTCTTTCTGGGCTTCTTCCGGTTTTGTTACATATGTGAGAACAGCTTTCAGGATTCCTTTCTGTTTACGGCTGTAATCGCCGTATGCTTCCAGGATATCATAAATGCTGCTGATTTTCTGATATTTACAGGTTACCTTCAGGAAATTTTTCATCTCCTGTGGGAATACCCTGTCAATTACATGTTCTTTTTCTTTTAAAGAAACCAGCGGATTCTCAAGAGCACCCTTTAACTGCGGGGTACTCCTGAAAATCTTTTCTGTCTCCAAAACAGCTTCTTCCGGGACAGAAAGCTCATATAATGCTTTTGCATAATTAATGCTTGTTTCCGTCATTGGAATCACCTGCCTCTTTTATAAACTGGTCATAAAGGGACAAATCCTGCTGACTGCTGTTTTTCTCTCCCATGATCTTTGAGGCTGCATCCAGCGCGATCTCTGCCACTCTGCTTTCCATAGCTTTCATAGCATTTTCCTGCTCTGTCTTAATATCTGCCTTTGCTTTGTCAAGCATTGCGCCGGCCTGTGTATTTGCATCTTTTACAATACGCTCAGCCTGTACTTTTGCCTCATCCTTTGCTGCATTTACAATACGCATGGATTCGTCTTTCGCAGATTTCAGTGCATCTTCATATTTACCTTTCAGTTCATATGCCTGTTCTTCTGTATCCTTGGCACTTGCGAACTGCTGGTCGATCATGTTTTTTCTCTGCTCCATCACATTGAGGATCGGACCAAATAAGAACTTTTTCATTAAAAGATAAAGAACAATCAGGTTAATAATCGTAAAGACCACGTTGATATTAATTTCAATCACAGGTCCCACCTGCCTTTCTACTTATTCTTTATCCATCAATTAGCCAAGCATGATAACGATCAGAAGACCGATAACGAAACCGTAAATAGCTGTTGCCTCGGCAAGGGCACATCCTAAAAGAAGTGCTTTACTGATCTTGCTTTCTGCTTCCGGCTGTCTTGCGATTGCTTCTACTGCTTTGGATGTTGCCATACCAATACCAATACCTGCTCCGATACCTGTCATAACTGCGATTGCTGCTCCGATAGCTACTAACATAACTTTTTTCCTCCTGTTGTTTCAATAAATTGAATGAATGATGTCAAGGACAAAATATTGCCCGTAACCTGATATTACAGATCTTTCTTCGTAATGTGCTATCCTGCCGATATCCTAATGAACCACCTGATGCCTGTACTATAGGTGTCTGTAACAACGGATATGATACCGTTATGGTCCACCCGAATATCCGGACAGCTTTTTGGGGGTACTGCTCATAACTGCTGTCTCATACTTTATGTCTCGTATCTTATGTCCCGTATGTGATGTCATAATCCTGTATGAACAGTAAGCTTTTATTCAATAGCTTCTTTGATAAATAAAGAAGTTAAGAATACAAATACATAGGCCTGAATGAATCCGTCAAAGAAATCAAAATACAGGCTGAATGGAATAGGAAGAATTGCCGGGCATATAAACTCAAGAAGTTTCATAACCACATAGCTTCCTAATACATTACCAAAAAGTCGCATACAAAGTGATGTAGGACGAATGGCGATCTCCAGAATATTGATCGGCAGCATAACCGGTGAAGGCTCTGCAAAGCTTTTAATAAATCCTTTCAGACCTTTCTTATGAAATCCTGCATACTCGATCAGAAAAATACTTGTAAGCGCAAGACCAATCGTACAGTTTAAATCCTTTGTAGGCGGTACAAATCCAAACACACCGAAAATGTTTGCAATTCCAATGTAAATGACAACTGTCATCAGATAGGGAATATATATTTTTCCTTCTTCTCCAAGGATATCCTTAAAGAAGTTATGGAGAAAACCAACTCCTGATTCCAATAAAAGCTGTTTCTTACCAGGGTTTTCCACACTTAGATTTCGCACAAGCACCAATGACAAAATTAAAAGCACTGCCATGATGATCCATGTCACTGCTACTGATTCTGCAATTGGTATTCCACCAAACACCGGTATGGTAAAAACTGTCTTACACTGAAGTTCCTCCATTAACGTGCTTGCTAAATTACCCGTTTCTTTTCCCCTCCTTTTCTATTTCGAATCCCTCTGATTCCTTTTCACTTCTTCCATTTTGAGGTCCGTCTTTGTTGTTTCTGTTCTTATCGGAAAGCCTGAAAAGTATCTTTTTATCCGGTAGAAATTTTATTCCATCCACATCCGCTAAGGATTGGGATTCATCCGGATGATCATATTTAAAATTTATAATTTGTTTATAAATTCTTTAAGAGATTCAAGATTTTGAGTTTATTATATTCGAATCTGTTAAAAAGTCAACAATCATTTTGACCATTTCCGACAAAAATAGCTCTGTTTTTTGTGCATTCTATCCAATTATTTTTGACTAAAAATCTATTTTCACAGTTTTTCCAAGGCATTTTCACGAAAAAATGGTATTTTTCATTGACCGAACTGTAAGCTGATGATATTATTTTATATAGTTTTTATATAAATTTTATATTCCCAAACTTACCAATCTATATATTGGTAATACCATTTCGTAATTAAGCGGATATATACGATTGAGTCAGAAAACTTACTTGATGCAGTTAAAATCACAATATATCTATAGCAATTCCAGGAAATAATACAATTGCTATAGTACTATACAGGAGGAATTATTTTATGCAGATCATTTGTCTCGGAGACAGCATCACAGACTGTAATCATTTATTCGAAGATTTCCCTCTGGGAAACGGATATGTACAGATGCTTTCTGAAATGTCCCAGAAACATACTATAAATATATCTGGTACAATGCAATTCAAAAATTACGGCATTGATGGATTCACTGTAGCAAGAGTTCTGGAAAATGTCAGACTGCAAAGAATTCCCCTGTACCGCTCTCCCGTTATAACCCTTCTAATCGGTATTAATGATATCGGTATGATGATGAATACTGACCGCACAGAAATCCAGAAACAGCAGATGATGCAGGATTTTTCTTTACACTATGAACAGCTGCTCCAATTACTGACCGAAAATGCCAGACAGGTGATTCTCATGGAACCGTTTATCTTTCCTCATCCCGAAGAATATCAGGCATGGATTCCTTACGTCCGAACCATGTCCACTCATATTCAACAGCTCTCCGAAAAGTTCAATCTGCCTTTTCTGCCATTACATGATTACTTTAATAATGAAGCAATTCAAAAGGGATTTGACCAGATTACTACTGATGGCATTCACCTTACTCGATATGGACACAAATTACTTGCTACTCTGTTGTATGAAGTAATAATAAAAGAGTTCCACTGACCATTTAATTTCGATGATCATATGACACTCTCTTCTATTCATAGCAATTTCAAAACTGTTTTTTCATCTACTTTTAATCCTTTTGAAATCATAGATCTTCATGCAAACAACCTTGCACATTTTTTTCAAACTCTGTATAATTCAAAAAAGACACTTCAGTATATAAGTATCTTATCGAAAGGAGTCATCCTTATTATATGGAAACTACAATTAAGCAAATTGAAGATATGTCCCTGAATGCCTGGCCTTCTCACAAGATGGAACTGTATGATGGCTGGATTCTGAGATTTTCCTATTTTTATACACACAGAACTAACAGCGTAGAGCAGTTTGGAAATTCCACTCTCACATGGAGAGAAAAAATCCCTTACTGCGAAAGCGTCTACAAACGCCTGGGAACTCCTGCTGTTTTTAAAATCAGCCCCCTTGTTTCCCCGGACTTTGATTATGTCCTGGAGAACCGCGGATATGCAATCCAACATACAACAAACGTCATGGCAATGAGTTTGAAAACAGCACATCTGGAGGCACCATATCCTGACGTGACTTTCTGCGATAACATTCCTTCCGAATGGATTGAAAGTCTGTTCCGTTTAAAGAACACCACAAATTCGATTCACCGAAAGGTCGTTCCATCCATGTATCAGGCCATCCTAAAAGAAACGATCTGCGCTTCTATCCGTATAGACGGGCAGATTATTGCAACCGGACTTGGAATTCTGGATCGTGATTATATAGGTATCTACGCTATCCACGTCAAAGAAGAATACCGCAAGCACGGCTATGCACGCCAGATCTGCACCGGACTTCTGAAAGAGGGGATGAAAAAAGGTGCGCAGAATGCTTACCTTCAGGTCGTTGAAGGAAATGATACTGCCCGGGCACTTTATAAATCTCTTGGATTTCACCAGCTTTATACCTACTGGTTCCGCGTGCAGCCGGATGAAAATGGGAATTTCCCACCTGAGAAATAAATGAAAGTACAAAAATAAATCCGATGATATTCTCAAATCAAAGAAGCCCGCTATAAAGCAGTTTCGTTTATCTGCTCCACAGCGGGCTTCTTTATCTTCACTTTTTTCTTTTTCGGGGAATCGATTGATATGTAATTAACATAGTTCGCGCATGCTATGTTATCTTATCAGTCCATCATTCAAGTCTTATTCTGTTACCATCTTTTCTGATTTCAACAAATCCATCATTTGGCTCTCTGCCTTCACCTTATTTATACGGTTTTCTTCTTTAATACTGCCGGTGCCACATTACCAACAACCATTGCTGTCAGCGGGCTGAAGTACAGCAGACAGGTCAGTACACAGTAGATTGGAATCATAATTGCAAACTGTACCAGTCTTCCCGGCATAATTGCATAGAAGTTGTAACCAAGCATGATTACAAGACCAGCTGTTGTAAATACCAGAGAGCTGAGAACTGCAGTTACTACGATAGATACACAGATACCAACTGTCTTTCCTGTTTTCTTTCTGTTTGCAAAGAATGGTTTTGCAAGAGCAGGAAGCACACCCCAGAGGATTGCTGCAACTGTGATAAACGGGTTTACCGCATAACCTTTCATGAAACATCCAATAATATCTGCACATAATCCACAGACACCGCCGGCTACCGGACCAAGCCACAGACCAGCAAGGATTGTACATACACTTCCCACAGAAATACGGTACGCACCAAGATCAATGACCAGAACTCGTGTGAGTACCAGATGCATGGCGATCAGAAGAGCCATGAACACCAATGTTTTTACGTTCCAATATTGTTTTTTCTGCATAATAAAAACACCTCCATAATGTGTTTAAAAAAATAGAGTAGTTACATAAATAATAATCCCTCCACATTATGAGATGTCCTCACATGTAGCAACGGGTGCGGAAATTATATCGTAAGCAGCTCGCTTTTCCGCTTTTCGTTTCACGGCGACTCCCCAGCCTGTGAACACTTGACGCATAAAATCCTACTTCGCTATTATTTATTTATCGAAATTATAACACAATTCCTAAAAATTACAATATATTTTCCGTTATTATTTTCACAAATTTGAATGCTGCTTTTTGTTCATTCTATACGAATACTCTGCTTTTTTTACTTGAGAGTATTGCTGCAAACACTCATAAGTCTATGAATAAAACAATCACATATACTAATACTATAACATTATGCAGCAGTCCGGCATCTTCAGCAATGAGAAATTACATGAATACAGATATTCCATCCCGGTCTGCTATAATCATGGAGGTAAAAAAATGTCAGAAATATGCAAAAATAACTGCCAAAATCCTTATAATATATGTTATGATAATTACCTGAATACCAACGCCTGTACGGAATGTACCGGCCTGATATGCACTCCTGCCAAAGACAATGACGAATGGGAAAGCTACCGGAAAATTTTTGATTTTATCCCCGAACCGCCGGAAAGCAATATCCCTCCCTGTAAATAATTATTGCATACGGCAGGAATCATGTCCAAACGAATGATTTATCGGAGGTCCTGTCTATACTATGAAAAAACTGCTTGCTGCATGTGTCTGTGCCGGTCTTAGCTTCTCTATTGCCGGATGCAGCCCTGGAACTGTACTGGAACAATTTACATCTACCGGAGATACATCCGTCCGGGAACTCACTTCTTCATCTGATACCACAACTACAACTGAAGCCAAAGACCGCGTTTATATGGATGAGCTCTCAGGCATCTTGCAGGATTTTTCCGGAAGTCAGCTCATCCTGAATACAGACAGTGCCTCTTATGTATTTAATGTTTCTAATGCTACATTGGAATGTAAAGGCGGAATGATCACCGGTGACGAAATCAGTATTATTTATGAAGGGCAGCTCTCCGGTACAGATACCAGCAGCGTGCATGTTCTGAAAGTCGTGGATGAATATCACAAAAAGAATAAACTAAAGAAAAGAACTGCTCATGGACAGGTTATCTCCCTGACCCCCAATACAATTACCATAAAATCAAAAAAAGGCAAAACTGCCACATACCCGATTACTGGAACCGAACAATATTATCAAAACGGAATCAAGACCGGAAACTGGGTTTACCTGACATTCAAAGGTAAATTTCCAGACACTTCCGATGACGTTTCCGCATCCCTGAATGCAAGCCATCTGAAAGTACTCAGTATCTCCGATCTGGAAAACTTGCAGATTCCTGATCCGACACCAACTCCGGCTCCGAGTGTTACATTAACTCCTGAACAGATTGCCAATACCGAAAAACAATTTCTGGCAACTATACAAGGAGTAAACGCAAACATCCTCCAGATTCTTCCAGCCGGAAGCGATACCGCTTTCAACCTTGATATGTCTGCGATACCCGCTTACTTCAAAGGTGGGATTGCACCTGGCTCTCACGTAAATGTTACCTATATCGGGGACTTGCAGACCAATTCTCTTGAAGCAGTCCGTATCATTGCCGTAACCGGTGAGGATCCTGATACCATTGACAATAAACATATTTCCTTTACCGCATCCGGTACGATCATTGGCAGCACCGCCAATACTATCACTTTACAGACAGATGACGGGGCTGTAGATACTTTTCGCATCGAAAATGCTGAAAACCTCACCGAAGGAGGTATGGAATACGGGGATTATGTCCGCGTTACCTTCCATCCTTCCAAGTCAAAATCTTCCAATATTTATACCGCTGTTAAAGTGCAGGATTACTGAAAAATAAAACCGTAGCAAATACTCTCAGGTCAAGCGGATATTCGCAATCCGCTTCGCTACTTGCTCATAACCGAATAACTGCTTCGCAGTTTATCAGAAGGAGCTTGCACTCCTCCTGATACAAGCAAGTCCCCACCCACTGCTTATTGCTTTTCGCAATTGAAGCAAGGGACTTACTTGATTCGGTTAAATTCCGAGAATATATGCTACGGTCTATTTTATTCTATCTGCAAAATTTCTTCTGGATTTCCATTTCGCCTTCCATCAGCCATTGATAAGCCTTTTCTTCATTTCCCAGAATCTGCACAAATGCCTGCATTTCATCCTGAATCCCCTGTCCATGAAGAACTCGGTAAGCTCCTGCATCACTTCCCGGCGCTACCTTCACACCAAACCTAAATGCTTTTCGCACATTTTCTTCTGCTGTCTCAATAATTGGTCTTAAAACCTCATCCGCATACCGCCCGTCACCAAGAAGATTTCTCACAGTAACCAGAGTAGGCACCCACACAGTATGGCTCTCAGATAACATGGTAAGACTTTCTTCATTCATATAATTTCCATGCTCCAGACTGTCCACCCCAGCCTCCACCGCTGCCTGCACACCATAAGTTCCATTGGTATGGGACATCACAGCCATACCTTCCTCATGCGCAATATGTACCATTTCCTTTACTTCCGCCGCATCCAACGGTGTTCCGGTAATCGCTCCATGCGCATTAAAATCCAGTAGTCCTGTCGTCATGATCTTAATAAAATCCGCACTCTGCTCTTTCGCTTCCAGCACACGTTTATGAAATTCCGGCATCGTAGAAAAGCTTTTCCCGACAATTGAACCATAATGACCCTCTTTATGAATAGCAAACACAGGCGTCCGATAATCAATGCCATACTCCGGTGCAAGTTCCTTCGCCCGCGCCGAAACTCCAAGGGCATCTCCACCATCACGCACAAAAGTAATACCTCTGTCCTGATATATTTTCAAATGTTCCCTTATCACATTGTCATCCGGTCCATTCCTATGCAGATCAATCGCATGGCGGTAATTCACACCGTCCATGATTATATGCGCATGACATTCTCCAAACATTTCTCTCGTTCCTCTGCTCTCATTCATTTTGCTGCTTCCATTCATTTTTCCATTTAGCACACAGATTCATTTGTCAGTCAATCGGATATTCGCAATCCGCTTTCGCTACTTGCTCATAACCGAATAACTGCTCCGCAGTTTATCAGGAGGGGCTTGTACCCCTCCTGATACAAGCAAGTCCCACCCACTGCTTATTGCTTCTCGCAATTGAAGCAGAGGACTTACTTGATTCGGTTAAAGTCTACTTTCATCCAATATATCTCTATTGTTAATGCTCACAACAACTGAAGCAAGAAATCTTACAACACATTGGATAAATAGACATATTCTATAGCTTCTTCATTTCTCAAAGAAACTGCGAATTTCCTTCTCTGTTGCCTGCACAGATCCCTGTACAAAGAATGGCTTACCGCCACCTCTGCCATTTAATGCAGCATTCATTTCCTTTGTATACTGGCGCAGATCTCCGTCAATCTCACCCATCGCATACTTGTAGCTTCCATCCTCATTTCTGGAAAATACCGCACAGCATCCCTGACAGGTATTCATCACCGCATCTGCAAGCTTACGAACAGAATCTGCCTCCAGCCCTTCTTTAAAAATCAAGACACTTCCTGCGCCTTCCCACTTCTTCGCCTCTGCCTGGAACATATCCTCCTCCATACGGGCAACCTGTCCCTTCAGGCGGAAGTTCTCATCCTGCAGACGCTGTACCGCATCTGCTGTTCTGTCCATCTTTGCAGAAAGCTTCATGGAAACCTGATGATTCTGCTCATTCACCATATTCAAATAATCCAGAACACGTTTACCGCAGATCATCTCCATACGAATACCATCATGGAATTTCACTACAGAGAGAAGCTTCACCATTCCGATCTCACCTGTATGAGTTACGTGAGTACCACAGCAGGCGCATACGTCTACTCCAGGGAATGTCACAATACGAACCTGTCCTGTCAGTTCCTTTTTACTTCTGTAATCAATAGTCTTCAGTTCCTCAGCAGTCGGATAAGTGATCACTACTTCCTTATCCTCCCATATCTTCCGATTTACTTCCTGTTCAATTTCTGCAAGCTGCGCATCATCCAGCATACCATTCAGATCTACAGTGATCACATCGCTTCCCATATGGAAACCTACATTATCATAACCATACTTCTCATGGATAATACCGCTGACCATATGCTCACCGGAATGCTGCTGCATCAGGTCAAAACGACGCGCCCAGTCAATCTTTCCTTCAACCTTCGCACCCACTTCCAGAGCCTTATCAGTATAATGAAGTAATTCTCCATCTTTCTCATGAACCTCTGTCACCTTTGCATCCCCCAGTGTTCCCACATCACTTGGCTGACCGCCACCCTCCGGATAAAAAGCACTCTCATCCAGAATCACAGTGAAACCTTTCTTACGCTCCCTGCACTCCAGAACTGTCGCGGTAAATTCTTTTTTATACACATCCTCATAATATAAACGTCTTGTTTCTGTCATGACCTGTCTCTCCTTGTTAATCTGTCATATTACCCGCATTATCTTCCATATAAACATAAATGCTGTATTTCATTTCAATCAAGTATAGACTAAATCAGAAGGCTTCGCAAGACTGTCACTTAGAGATATTTTTTATAAAAATCCATTGATTAAAACAGCCAATCACCAGCGCAGAAAAATAGTTTGTTTTGGGTGCATTTGCAGGATGCTTAGATATTCTTAGTTATCAAAAAACTGCGTTATGAGAAATCAGAGACACTGTTTGAGCGAAGCGAGTTTGGCTCTGATTTCTCATGGTTTTAGCAGCTTTTTGATGACTTAGAATATCTTAGCGTCCGAAACCGCACCCAAAACAAACTATTTTTCTGCGCGTCCCTTATCAAAAGATTTTTTATATTCCTCAATATCTGAATCCATTCTCCCCTCTCCTGCGTTATAATTAAATGAACAGGGAAAAGGAGACAGTAATGATCACAGAAAAGCAATATCTGGAATATCTGATTAAGCAATACCAGAACTTAATATATTCGATCTGCCTGAAATCTATCGGCAATCCATTTGATGCCGAAGATCTTACTCAGGAAGTATTTCTGTCTGCCTATAAAAACCTGTCCCGTTTTGACGGCACTTATGAAAAAGCCTGGCTAAGCAAGATTGCTGTCCGAAAATGCCTGGACTATCTGAAAGCAGCCGGGCGGCGAAGTATTCCAACAGAAGACACCTACTTTTCCCAGATTCCGGACCGGCAATCCTCTCCCGAGGATGAATACATGAAAGCTGCATCCAATACTCATGTAGAAGCATTGTGCATGCAGCTGAAAAGTCCCTACAAAGAAGTCGCTTACGCACATTTCTGCAGGGAACTGTCAGTACCTGAAATTGCACAACAGACAGGAAAAAATCCGAAAACAGTTCAGACACAGCTCTATCGAGCAAGGGCAATGCTGAAAAAAATGCTTGAAAGGGGTGATTAGATGCATATTAATAAGAAGGATTTAATAGAATTTGACAACGGAAATATGAACACGCAGGAAGTCATTGAGTTTCTGTCACATCTTGATCACTGCGATTTCTGTCTGGATCAGATGATGGAACAGGAAGACAGCAGTACGGATACTGCTCCCTCCTATCTGATGGAACAGATTCTGGACAAAGCAGACTCCGGTGAAGTGCAGCTTGCCCGGGCAGCAAATAAAGCATCCCGCAAAATCCGGCTGCTCCATTACAGTCTTCAGACTGCTGCCGGTGTGATGGTTGCCCTGCTGCTTTTATTCAGTATCCCGAACCTGGATTTCACTTCCTTACATCAGGATACTTTCTCTCAGACAGACAGAATATTACCTGAGCATGAAAACGGCAGGCTCTACCAGTTCACCAGAGAACTCGGACAGAACATTGGTGATGGCACCGGTTCTTTTATAAAATATATCAGTGATTTTTCCGGCAAATTAATGAATGGAGGCAAATAAAAGTATGCAAAAACAAAAACGTGGATTCTGGCTTTTTATCTTCTCCCTGATTCCAGGCGCAGGAGAAATGTACATGGGATTCAAAAAACAGGGCATCAGTATTATGTTCTTATTCTGGGGTGTCTTTGCCATCGGAGCATGTACCGGAATGGACTGGCTTGTGTTCCTGATTCCGATCATATGGTTCTACAGTTTCTTTAATGTGCACAATCTGAAGTCTCTTTCTGAGGAAGAATTTTACTCCATAGAAGATTCCTATGTCCTTCATATGGATGAACTGGCAGGAGATATCAGTTCTCTGCTCAAACATCACGGAAAGATAACTGCGATTCTGCTGATTTTCCTTGGTGCTTCTATTCTGTGGAACACTCTGGTAGATTTCCTCTATATGATCTTACCCGGATATCTGGCTGATGTTATCGGCAGATTCACATATCATCTGCCGCAGCTTGTGATTGCAGCTGCTATCATTTTTGCAGGGATTTATATTCTCACCCGCAAGAAAGATGCACTGGATGAAGAACAGCCTGACAGCTTTACTGAGGAAGAACATTACTGGACACCTTATCGTCCGTATCAGCAGAATGTTCCGAATATGACAACTGACGCAGTTAAAAATACCACAGACACAGTAAATCCTGATTGCTGTACAGATATCGATGTCACGGATACCGCAAACAATAAAAGCCCGGTTTCTCTGAAAAAAGATTCTGCCGCCGAAGTGTCCCAGAAGGATGCTTCATCACAAACAACAAATTCTGAATCATGACACAAAATGGGATTGTCACATCAAGGAATCTACCTTCATGTAACAATCCCATTTTTATTATTCTCACATGGATACCGAAACTTCTCCAAAGGACAATATTGTCTCCTGTCCATCCTCTTCCCGTACTTTCAGCCGTCCGTCCCTGCATATCTCCAACGCAAATGCCTGCCTGGAAGAGGTTCCGTCTGTAATTGTGATCTGATGTCCCGGGATCATGTTATGTGTCACATAATCCGGAGATAGTTTCAGATCTGCTGTCTCTTTTCGCAGCTCGTTCACAATCATTGCTGTCAATTGATTACGGTCTGTCCGTTCTGCATCTTCTTTTGTCTCATAAAGAGCTCCAGCTATACTTCTTAATTTCTGCGGCAGTTTCTCCTGATCCAGGTAGAGGTTCAATCCTATACCAACTACCACAAACTCAATATTTCCACTTTCAAAATCTGTGACAGCCTCTGTGAGGATTCCACAGACTTTCTTTCCTTTATAGAACAGATCATTAACCCATTTAATATCAAGCTGGATTCCACAGATCTGCGCAACGGCTCTGTAGACTGCCACTGCTGCCGCTGTTGTGATCAGCAGACTGTCATGTATGGTTCCCTGCGGCTTCAGGATCACACTCATGTAAAGACCTGCATCTGTAGGAGAATAGAATTCCCGGCCTCTGCGCCCCCTGCCTGCAGTCTGGCTCCTGGCAATGACAAATGCTCCATGTCCGGCCTCTCCCATCATAGCTTCTTTCTTGGCAGTCTGGTTTGTGGACTCCAGTTCATCGTAAATATCTACCTTAACCTCAGGATCATCCAGAAACAGGCGGATTCCCTCCTGCGACAGACGGTTCGTATCTTTCGCAAGCATATATCCTTTATTCGGTCCTGCTTCTATATGATACCCTTCTTCCCGGAGTGCTTTCACTGCTTTCCACACTGCTGCTCTGGTACATCCCAGTTCTCCGGCAATACGCTCTCCCGATAGTACCTCACCCTTATTCTTCTCTAACATTTCCAAAAGACTTGATTTTACGGTCATCTTTACCCCTTTTACACTAGTTATGATATATCAATCATACCATCTTGAAAGTCTTTTGTCTAATAATTACTTCTTGTAGAATTTTTATGTTACTGGGCACGGAGTGAACAGCAACATTTTTATCATTCACATGCCATAATATCCTGCGGGATAGTAATATATGAACATTACAATCTACTTTTTATAAGTCAATTAAGTGTTCCTGTCAGACAGACCAAACATTTTATTAATTATCCGTCAATAACGCCACCACCCCCGCATATAACACCATAAATCCCATAAATAAAGCAATCATATCCGTAGAATGAAAATCAATATTAAAAATCATTCCACCTGCAATGATCAATTCTACTGTCACAATCAGTCCCAGAATAACGGCCATTGTTTTAGAAAGTTTACGGTTTGCTTTTTTTCTTCTCATTCCCTGTGTGGTATTTGCTGTATTTGTCATAATTTGTCTCCTCCTTGATTATATCGAACATATTTTCCGAACATATATTCGGTTTTGTTATATAATACCACACACTGTTCGAAAATGGAAGAGTTTTTTCGAACATTTGTTTTGTTAATTAATTCAAAAAGAAGACTACCACGCTGCTTGGTTAAATGTTGCTTTCTGCATGATAGCCTTCTTTATTTTCTACTTTATTTATTTTTACATAAACTGTGCAAATACAGATGCTCCTACAACTGTAAGCAAACCTGCAACCGCAATAGCAAGGCTACTCATGGCGCCTTCTATCTCGCCAAGTTCCATTGCCTTTGCAGTACCAATGGCATGTGAGGAAGTTCCAAGTGCAAGTCCTTTGGCAATTGGTTCTTCGATATGTGCCAGTTTGATCACTGTCTCTGCGACCATATTTCCAAGAACACCTGTAATGATGATAACTGCAACTGTAATTGTCACGATACCACCCAGTTCCTCTGAAACACCCATTCCGATTGCAGTAGTAATAGACTTCGGAAGAAGTGTCACATACTGCTCATGGCTCAGTCTGAACAGCTTTGCAAGAATCAGCACGCTGACCAGACTGGCAAGTACACCGGAAACAATTCCAATGACAACAGCTTTCAGGTTCTTTTTCAGAAGTTCCATCTGCTGATACAGCGGAACTGCCAGGCAGACCGTCGCAGGTGTGAGCAGATAGCTGATATACTGACCGCTCTGATTATAAGTATCATAATCTATATGCAATAAGCAAAGTACTGCGATCACTGCGATGATCGAAATCAAAAGTGGATTAAAAATCGCCATCTTAAATTTTCTTTTTAAAAGAAGTCCCACCTCATATGCAATCAGGCTGAGCGCCGCGCCAAAAAATATTGAGTTACTCATAAAGTTTGTCATGATTTCTTCTGTCCTTTCTTTCTGTCCATACGAATAACTGCCTGAGTGACACGTCCTGTCACAATCATTACCACAACTGTGGTGATCACAACGATTAAAATGATTGGCACACATACAGGTTTTAATACTCCCCAGGCTGTCAGAAGTCCGACACCTGCCGGAATAAACATAACCGGCATGATCTCTATGAGAAATTCAGCTGCTTCTTTTACCTGATCTAATTTGATAATATGAGTTAACAATGCGATCAGCATGATCACCAGTCCATACACACTTGCCGGTACAGGAAGCGGGATCAGAACATGTAATGCCTCTCCCATTGCGGATATCAGTAAAATAATCCAGAATTGTCTTACGTATTTCATTTTCAGTCTCCTCTAATTTCGTTCTTGCTGATGTAGCATGGACGATTTCTCCGTCCACTCCACTTTGCAGAACATTCATCACCACTGTTTCTGGTACAAGTACATCATTTTTGAATAACCGTACCTGGTTCTACGGCACTGAACATCCCAAAAGTTACTGAACTGCCACAGGTTTCATCAGTTCGTTTACCTTATCTTCATACTCCTGTGTTTCCTCCAGAGATGCCCTTCCGGTTCTCTGAATTTTCGTCACACCCGGGTACTGTCCCGGAAAAGATTCCAGCATGATCCCATCGCCGTATATTTTTACTTTATCCCCATTTTCCAATACATCATCAGAAATTAATTTTCCCTTTTTATTGTAAATACCTTCTGCCGGTACTTTTGCATCGAAGATCGTACCATTGTTCAGATCTACAAAAAGTCCGTTTTTCAGAAATTCTCCTGTCTCGATATAGATTGCGGATATCGCGTTTGCTTCCTGCTCCTGCTCTTCCTCTTTTACGATCCGTGCCTGCTTTCCGACCATATTCCAGAAAGCTCCTCCCATCACTGCGAAGATGGCAACCAGAACAACCATACCAATAATGAACTTCCAGTCTCGTTCTTTCTTTTCCTTCAAATATTCAACTCCTTTATATTGGTCTAACCAATTACGATTTGTTACGTTTTCTAATTATAACGTATCCTCTGTAAATTGCAAGGCTGATTCCGCCTAAAATCCCTTTGTTTAGCATTATATATGGAAATGTTTTGTAAAAAATACAAAAAAGGTTCCCACAGAATTTTTTTATTTTCTGCAGAAACCTTTTTCATAATCTTATCCGCTGTCACAGACATTATCCAAACTTACAAGCTTTTCACATATTCAAATTACACAGTAGTGATCAATGCCTCCATATCACCTTCCAGTTCATATTCACCGGAACCTGCTGTGATAAAGATGCTGTCACCTTTCTTCACTTCCATTGTCTCTCCGCTTGCAGTAACTTTGCCCGCTCCACTCATGACCAGTACACTTACAAAGGAAGTTCCGTCTGCTTCCCCTGTCAGTTTCTTTCTTCTCAAGCCATCCAGAACCACTTTATCTACTGTGAAATATTCGCAGGATGCAACATGCGGTCCGAAATCTCTGTTCTTAGCTGCCGGCTCACGTTTGGTTACCTGAAGAGCTTTCTCTACATGAAGTTCTCTTTCTTTTCCGTCCGGTCCCTTGCGTCCGTAATCGTAAACACGATAAGTAACATTGGAATTCTGCTGAATCTCAGCGATCAGGCTTCCCTCTCCGATTGCATGAATGGTGCCCGGATCAATGAAAAGTACATCACCCTTATGAATCATAACTTTGTTCAGGACTTCCGGTAAAGTGTGGTTGTGGATACGTTCTTCGAACTCTTCCTCAGAAACTTCTCTTGCAAATCCGTAGAAAAGGCTTGCACCCTCTTCAGCATCCATAACATACCACATTTCCGTCTTACCATACTGTCCTTCATTCTTCAGCGCGTATGTATTGTCAGGGTGTACCTGAATAGACAAATCTTTCTTTGCATCAATAAATTTGATCAGAACCGGGAACTGCTCAAAAGACTGGCAGTCTGTTCCCAGAATCTCTTTGCCATTCTCATCAATATACTGCTGAAGAGTTTTTCCTGCACTCTCCCCATTTACAATATAACTTGGTCCGTCCGGATGACAGGAAAGTTCCCAGGATTCTGCCAGAGGATCTTTGTCATATTCGATTCCGAATTCTGTTCTTAATCTTGTGCCGCCCCATAGATAATCTTTGCAGCTTGGTTTTAATTTCAAAATTGCCACTTGAAAAATCCCTCCATTTATTTTCAGACACGCCTGAGAATAATTCTCCTGCGTGCCTTAATTGAAATAAAAACTTTTTCTTTCTATTATAGTTCTACAACAGCCTTGGATAATGCTTCCAGTTTCTCTGTCGCATCCTGTGCATCTGCACCTTTTACGCCTGCATAATATTTGATCTTCGGCTCTGTTCCGGAAGGTCTTACGCAGAACCATGCGCCATCTTCCAGCTCAAAGTACAGAACATTGGATTCCGGAAGTGACAGTACAGAAGTCTCTCCTGTTGCGATATCTGTGCAAACGCTCTTCTTGTAATCTTCCAGGGCAGTTACCTTGAATGGACCAACCTCTTTCGGAATCTCATTTCTCAGCGCATCCATCAGACCGTCAATCTTCGCTTTTCCTTCTAATCCCTGGGATGTCTGGAAGAAAAGGCTTTCTTTATAGAAACCATATTTCTGGTACAGATTCTGCATCTGCTCGCAGAGTGTGATTCCTTTTGATTTATAATAAGCTGCTGTCTCACAGAGAGCCATAACAGCCACAACTGCGTCTTTATCTCTCGCATGAGTTCCTTCCAGGCAGCCATAGCTTTCTTCATATCCAAAGAGGAATTCATGATCCTGATTCTGCTCAAAGAATTTGATCTGCTCTCCGATATATTTGAATCCTGTCAGAGTTTCAATCAGCTCTACATTGTATTCCTTTGCAATCGCTCTTGCCATTTTTCCGGAAACAATCGTTGTCACAACTGCACCATTTTCCGGAAGCTTGCCAAGTTCTTTTCTCTGTGAAAGGAGATATTCCAGAATCAGCATTCCGGACATATTTCCTGTAAAACTTTCATACTCTCCGGTCTTTTCATTCTTCGCATAGATTCCAAGTCTGTCTGCATCAGGATCAGTAGCCAGAACGATATCTGCGTCTACTTCCTTCGCAAGTTTCAGAGCCAGTGTAAATGCATTCTTATCTTCCGGATTCGGATAGCTTACTGTCGGGAAATCTCCGTCAGGAAGTTCCTGCTCTTTGATTGCTTCCGGACGAAGAGCCAGTTTCTTAAGAGCTTCCATGTATTTGTCATCAATCTCTTCACCGATCACTTCATAAAGATCTGCTGCTGTATTTCTTACACCGTGAGCAATGTTGATCCAGCATTTCTTTCCGCGGATCGGCACTGCACCTGCACCGTTTTTGGATTCTGTCAATGTATGATAAATTCTCTTGCTGATGATTTTTTCTTCATCGATCACTGCATGCTCAATATCGTCACAAAGACCAAATCCGATTCCTCCGTCGCTTCCGGTTTCAATGAATCCATCCATCGGACGTGTGTAGAATGCATATTTGCCATTTACAAATTCCGGATGAAGAACTACGTTTCTCTGCTGCGGAGAATGAAGTGTTTTCAGATTGTCAAGACGTTCCCATGTCTTAAGGTCTTTTGTTCTTACGATACCGGCCTCGGATTTAAATCATATCTCCACTCAACCGGTGCAAACTCTCTTGTCAGTACCGGATATTCATAACGGTCATAAATTCCATTGTAAAAGTCTGTTTTCTAATTTTTTCTTGCGATCAGTCTGTCAACTTTCGCCTTCTCAACATAATACTGTTTATTCAGCATCTTTCATCCTCCTTATAACTTCCATACACATACGTCCATTGTGATACGGGCATTTCCATGGTTCTACGATCGGTTCATCTGCCGGTGTATGGTCTTCGTTTACATACCAGAACCACTCAGATCCGTTTCTCGGATCGATCACATAGGTTTTAATATAATTCCATACATCCTCAGCGGCCTGAAGATATTCTTTCTTCTGCGGATTTCTCTGATAACCGTTTAAGAAACCAACCACTGTCTCTGCCTGTACCCACCAGACTCTCTTCGTATCATTCACACCGTTCTCACACTCATTCATCAGAGAATGATCTACATATGCTCTGTTGTAAATATTTTCAACGATCTGTGCAGTGATCGGTGCGATCTTCGCTGTATATTTCTCATCATCCAATACTTCAAGGCCTCTGTCCATCAGCCAGGATGTCTCAATGTCATGTCCATAAGAATACAGATCGATCAGGCTGTTCCATGTTCTGTCAAAGAATACTTCCTGTCTTCCAAGTTCTTTGTTGTAAACCTTGTCTGCAAAAATATCCATCATGAAACGAAGTCTGTCGCCTGTTCTCTCGTCTTTTGTCACGCGGTAAAACTCTGTATATGCTTCAAAAACATGAAGAAGTGTGTTCATTGTTTTCTCTGCGATAACACCATTTTCAGAAAGCTTATCGTTCTCTTCCGGCTCAAATTTACGGTTGAATGCTTCCAGATATCCATACTCATCCGTACATCTGTCTTCAATCACATTCTGAAGTCCTCTTGCAATCTCCAGTGCTTCTTCATTTCCCGTCGCATCATAATAGGAAGAAAGAGCATAGATTGCAAATGCCTGATTGTATGTATGCTTGGTAGTATCTGCCGGTTTCCCGTCATAAGTAACAGACCAGAATACACCGCCAAATTCTCTGTCCAGGCATTTATCTCTTAAGAATGCATATGCGTGATCCGCATCAGCTTTTAAGTTCTCCTGTCCCAGAGTCATATAGGCATTGGCAAAGAACCAGAGGATTCTGCTGTTTAAGATACAGCCTTTTTCATAATCCTTCTGTACAGCCAGATCATAGCCCATATATCCGTAATATCCGCCGTTTTCTTCATCCCTTAAATTCTCCCAGAATGGGATGAGCTTCTGGGTTAATTCTTCCTCAATTTCCTTTGCAAACGTACCCATTTCTTTCCTCATTTAGATTTTCTGTAATCCTGAAATACCCCCGGCGGGGCAAAACGCCGGGGGTATAAGAATTAAGTTACTCAAACTTCCCACACCAATAAGGTGTGCTGAACCTTGAAAATCCAATATTTCAGCCAATAAAAAAGGCATAAATACAATCCTTTGGTAT
>NZ_JBQHVP010000015.1:0-118780 GCF_052064435.1 Blautia sp. HCP3S3_B11 | reverse complement strand
AATCGCATTTTTTCACTGAAATCAAGGGATTTTTACCATCTTCATTACCTTTTCTGATACAAACGAGAGTTAATTATCATGGAAGTTCACAAACAGCGAGATTTCGGGTGGTTAGGTTTATTAATTTGTTGCTTATTATTCATTATATTTGTTTTCATTTGGTAACGAGTTTATGGAAAAGCCAGTGCTTTAGAATGGTCGGTATAGTGGCGTGAGTATTTTATCCAACAGAATCAAGTGCGGATGCTGCGGAGGATGCAAGAAAAATACCGTCCGATATTCGGCACATTATTCTCCAATATAGACTTGATACAGTGCGGTTATTACGGGAATATGTCACTGTGAAAGGAGGCGGTTTCATGCCAAGAATCAGACAAATCACACCGGGTGTGACGCAGCTCAAGCGTAAGATGCGAGTTGCTGCGTATGCCCGTGTCTCCGAGGATTGTGAGGTGCTGCTGCATTCCCTGTCAGCGAAAGTCGGAGCATTTCAGAGAATATCAAATGGGCTACCAGAAAGCGGTTTGAGCAAGGTATCCCAAACGGTCACAAAGCACCCTACGGCTATGAATGGGACGGAGAGATGTTCCGCATCATCCCCGAACAGGGCGAGGTGGTGAAGGAAATCTACAGAAGGTACCTTGCCGGGGAATCAGCCTATGGCATTGCAAAGACCCTTGCAGAGCGAGGCGTGACCGGGCAGATGGGAATGCCGATCGAGCAGACAACCATCAAGGAGATACTTTCAAGCCAGTCCTACACCGGAACGATGGTCCTTCAGAAGAACTTCTTCACCGAAGGTCACATCCGCAGAAAGAACAAAGGTGAACTTCCCATGTACCTGGTGGATGAGATGTTCGAGCCTTTGGTCTCGGAGGAAGATTACCAGAAGGCATTGGAAATCCGGCAGCAGAGAGCGGAGCAGTTTCCGAACAATCAGGACAACCTTACAGCCTTCTCCGGCAAAGTGAAGTGTGGATACTGCGGATGCGGTGTCAGCCGGAGAACCAGCGGAGACAGAAAGCGGTGGGTCTGCAACACCAGAGAGTGGAAAGGTATGAAGCAATGCGAGTGCCGACCAATTTGGGAGACGGAACTCACAGCGGCCGCTGAGACAGTGCTGGGCGGTGCCTTTGATGAGAGTTGTTATTCAAAGGAAATACAGCAAGTGACCCTTTATTCTGACCGCATTAAGTTTTCCCTGCTGAACGGGAACAGGAAATCCATCATCCGGCAGTTTAGCGGATGCCGGGGACAGAATGCTTTCACCAATAAGGTCTGGTGCGGGTCCTGTGGATGCAAATGCGAAAGGGACAATTATGGGAAAAAGAAAACAAAGATTTGGTGCTGCTCCCAGCCGAGGACACAGTGCCAAATGAAACGTCTGCCGGAGAGTGAACTGCTTGAGGCGGCAGAAAGCCTTCTTGGTGAGAACTTCCAGGCGAGAGTATCCGCAGACATTGACCGGGTGGTCGTTTCCGACACTCAGGTAGATTTTGAATATAAGAATGGGACGGTAAAGACATGGCAAAGAAAGTAAGAAAAATACATGCTACCCTCAACCAGTTCACATCGGAGCCGGTGGCAGTCAGAAGGAAAAAGAAGGTAGCCGGATATGCACGAGTATCCACGGATCGTGAGGAACAGGCAACCAGCTACGAGGCGCAGATGACCTACTACAAGACCTACATTGAAGGTCATGAGGATTGGGAGTTTGTGGGGATGTATTCGGATGAGGGTATCACCGCCACGAACACCAAAAAGCGTGACGGATTCAATCAGATGGTGGAAGATGCCCTTGATGGTAAGATTGACCTCATCATTACCAAGTCGGTAAGCCGATTTGCACGAAACACGGTGGACAGCCTGACCACCATCCGAAAGCTGAAGGATAAAGGCATTGAGGTCTATTTCGAGAAGGAGAACATCTGGACGCTGGATGCCAAGGGCGAGTTGATGATAACCATCATGAGTTCCCTGGCACAGGAGGAAAGCCGGAGCATTTCTGAGAATACCACCTGGGGCATCAAGTCACCTTCTGGCAAGGACAGGTGGCACATCAGCACGGTGAAATCGATCCTTACCAACGAGAAGTACCGTGGGGATGCACTCCTCCAGAAACAGTACACCACGGACTTCCTGCAGAAGAAGAGAAAGACCAACAACGGCGAAATCCCTCAGTATTATGTGGAGGAACACCATGAAGCCATTATTCCCCCTGCCCAGTTTGATTTTGTGCAGGCAGAACTTGCCCGCCGGGAACAGAATGGTCGTTACAGCGGAGTGAGCATTTTCTCAAACAAAATCAAGTGTGGGTGCTGTGGTGGATGGTACGGTTCCAAGGTGTGGCATTCCACCGACAAGTACCGGAAGGTCATCTGCCGCTGCAATCGGAAGTACGGCAAAGACACCCCGCCCTGCAACACACCGCATTTGAGTGAGGAAGAAATCAAGAAGCTGTTCCTCAAGGCGCTGAATGCCCTGGTGGAGGCGAAAGAGGAAACAATAGAGAACCTGCAGGAGTTGATTGAAACGGTCTGCCAGATAGATTCCCTTGGCGCAGAGCAGGAACGGCTGAAACAGGAACTGAGAATTATCGCAGAGAACCTTGCGAACCTCATCCAGAAGAATGCAAGTGTAGCCCTGGATCAGACGGAGCAGGCAGAGAACGAAAAGAAGCTCCGCACCATTTATGGTGAAAAGCATAGCCGATTTCAGGAACTGGAGGCACTCATCCAGGAAAAGAATGACACGAAGGAGATACTCACGAACTTCATCACTAAGCTGGAAGATTTGACAGGAGAACAGACAGAGTTTCGCTGAGAACTGTGGGGCGGTTTGGCGGATCACATCCGCATTGATGAGAAAGGCAGCACGGTAGTCTTCCGGGGTGGGATTGAGATTACTATTTAATGAGATTACAATTTAATATGAAGAAACACGATTCGAAAGGGGCATCTGGCAGTTTTGCTGGATGCCTTTTTCTCGTATCGTTCATATTGAACAACAAGGATGAAAGATTGCTGTGATTCGTTTTCATGACATATTGATTTCCTAACGGATATTAGGTATAATATCCCTAACGACTATTAGGAATACAAAGATTGGAGAAACGAAATGAAAAAGATAAAAACAAAGGACAGAATACTTTTCGCAGCGCTTGATTTATTTTCTGAAAAGGGATATGACCAGACATCCATTGATTTAGTTGCAGAAGCTGTGGGAATAAAAGGTCCATCCATATACGCACATTATAAGGGAAAGGAAGATATTCTCGATTCCCTGATTGCTATGATGGAACATAAATATGACGAGAATTTCGGAAATAGCGCTCATTTGGATAAGATTCCGGAATCACTAGATGAATTCAAGGAAGATTGTCTGAGACGAGTTGGATTCACAATGAAGGATCCGCAGATACAAAAGGTCAGAAGATTTTGTACAAAGGAGCAGTATAGAAATGAAAAGATTGCGGCACTTACATCAAAGCACCAGCTGACCGGAAATCAGGAAATGTATGCTCTGATGTTAGAAAAAATGATGGAAAAGAATTTGATTCGCAGGTTTGATGCCAATCTGCTTGCTCTGGAAATCGTAGCACCGGTAACAGTGATGATAGAGATTGCAGACCGGGAGCCTGACAGGACGGACGAAATGTGGACGCAGATAGGTGTGCATCTGTCACATTTTGTTGAAATTTATGGGATGAAATAAGTTGATCGTACAAACCATCACCAGTGAACAGATGAATGACAGAAAATTACGGAATGTGTAAAAGCAAATATAGGCATTGTGCAGAGAAAATGAAAAGATATATTGCATTGTTATATTGGAACGCATTATAGGAGGTACAAAACAGTGAATTGGACGATTTATGGAATGGAATGTGTTGGGGCGCTGATCCTGTTCACCTGCATGATCATGATCCCGCTGTGCAAAAATCCGGTTTGGTGGATCCACGATTACCCCAAGGACATTCAGGAGAAATATTTTGAAACCCATGAGCGCATTCCCACCGAGGTGCTCAGTGCCCCGGTGTTCTTGAAAAAGGGCTTTGCAGTGTTGCTGGCTTTATCCATTCTGACGGCATTGGCGCTTGCGGCAGGAGCGACGGATTTCAAGACCGGCTTCCTGTACGCATACGGTCTATGGCTGCTGGTGGACTGGTACGACTGCTTTTTCCTGGACTGGGTGCTGTTTGCCAACGTCAAGCGCATCCGTTTGCCGGGAACGGAGCACATGGACAAGGCGTATCACCAGAAGAAGTATCATGTAGTGCGCTCGGTGATCGGCATGGCGCTTGGTCTCGTTCCCTGCTTGCTGTGCGCCCTGATTGTGGCGGTGCTGGGATAGAGAAAGAACAGGGCTTTCTGTTTGTCGGATGAGATTGGAGAAATAGCTTTGATGTTTTGTACGGGAGGTGACAATATGGGACAGATAGCAAATCGGATGTTAATTGAAGCCATTTTTAAGGCAAAGGAAAAGCTAAAAGAAAAAAGAAAAACGAAAATCGAAAACAGTCAGAAAATGATGGAAAACAGAAGAAATAGATTGTCAAAATCAAAGGAAAAATGATTGTGAATAAGCTGTGGAGTAGAAAGGAAACGTTTATTATGACACCACTTTATGCAATTTCAGCAGTATGTTTTTGGGTAACCGCACTGTAAAAAAGCAATTTCCCATTTAAGGAAGGAGATGCGTTCATGATTGGAATCTATTTTAGCGGAACTGGAAATACAAAACATTGTGTCGAAAAGTTAGTCAAACTGTTGGACGCGTCTGCTCAGAGTTTTCCGTTAGAACATACAGAGATGATTCAAATATTGACAAAGCATGACATCATTGTGCTGGGCTACCCGACGCAGTTTTCCAATGCCCCTATCATAGTGCGTGATTTTATTAAAAATCATTCTTCTCTATGGAATGGGAAAAAGGTCTTTTGCGTCAATACGATGGGGCTTTTCAGCGGTGATGGAACAGGATGTACGGCTCGAATTTTAAGAAAACGCGGGGCGACAATACTCGGCGGTTTGCAGATCAAAATGCCGGATTCCGTCTGCGACAGCAAACTGCTGAAGAAAACGCCAGAGGAAAACCGGGAGATCGTCCGTCAGGCCGACCAAAAGATAGAAGCTGCCGCACGGCAGATCAAGCAAGGAAACTACCCCCAGGACGGGCTGTCCTTCTTTTCCCACCTGAAGGGACTTTTTGGACAGCGGCTGTGGTTTTACGGCAAGACGGCGGGATACACAGACAAGCTGAAAATCAGCGAAAAATGCGTGGGCTGCGGGCTGTGCGTCTCTTTATGCCCCACGAAAAATCTCTCCCTGCGAGACGGGAAAGCCACCGCGGAAGACCGGTGTACCATGTGTTACCGCTGTATCAGCCGCTGCCCCCAAAAGGCCATCACGCTGCTCGGGGACGAGGTAATAGAGCAGTGCCGGTTTGAAAAATACGGCTCTGAGGAGTGAAAGTGCATGAGGGCGGAAAGCGGCTTATGGATAGAAAAATTGGGATGTCGATGCGTTTTCGGATGAGGGCAATGAAAAGCCGGTGTGTTTGCAATTTCAAGAGACGAGTGGCTCACCGGAGAATCAAAATTTGCGAGGATATGAAAATGGAGTATAGAACACTATCCGTGGATGAAGCAGAACAATTCTGGAGTTTGATGAACCAATTGGATTACTATATGGCAAGGGTAAGATAAATTCTCGTTTACACGACAATGACTTACGATATAAGCAGGTACAGAATAAAATGATAAATGCGCCCCGATGGGCAAGGAAGGAGTATATGAAAATGATCGTTTGGGAGAAAAGGATTGGTGCAAAAAGGGAGAGTGAGGAAGTATGAACGAGAAAACATATTCGACACCATTGGGCAAAATCCATTATTGGGTGAATCTGATTTCACCGGACGCAATAACGTTGGTGTTTCTGCCCGGTCTGACGGCGGATCACCGGTTGTTTGAGAAACAAATCGTGTATTTTGAGGGGAAATACAATGTCCTTGTGTGGGACGCCCCCGGCCACGCCGCCTCCTGGCCCTTTGCCTTTGCCTTCGATTTGATGGACAAGGCAAGGTGGCTGGACGGAATTCTGGAGCAGGAGGGGATCACAAAACCCGTTATCGTGGGGCAGTCTATGGGCGGCTATGTGGGACAGGCGTATGCGCAAACTTACCCCGAAAAGCTGAAGGGCTTTGTGTCCATCGACTCCGCGCCGCTGCAACGAAAGCATATGACAGAGCCGGAGCTTTGGCTGCTGAAACGAATGGAGCCAGTCTATCGCTACTATCCGTGGAAGGCCCTCTTAAAGTCCGGGACAAAGGGCGTCGCCCTGTCGGAATACGGAAGGAACCTGATGCGGGACCTGATGCTGGTGTATGACGGCGACCAGGAGCGCTACGCAAAGATTGCCGGTCACGGCTTCCGAATCCTTGCCGAGGCTGTGGAGCGGGATTTGCCCTATGAAATCAAATGCCCCGCCCTGCTCATCTGCGGCGAACAGGACAAGGCGGGATCTTGTGTTCGATACAACAAGGCGTGGCATAAAAATTCTGGCATACCGCTGGAATGGATCAAAGACGCCGGACACAACTCCAACACCGACCAGCCGGAAATCGTAAACCGGCTGATCGAACAGCTGGCTCAGCGGGCGAAGTGTCTGGAGGTTTGATTTTACGAAATCAGTGACTGAAAAGAGAAGGTGTAAGCGAATGTGGAGTTACATAGCGGGGGGAGTATTCCTTGCCCTGGCAATGTATTTCATTGTCCAGGGGATACGATGCGGTGCGGCGGTGAGGGAAAGTAAAAATCGTCTTGCCGCTTACAATGCCCAGACGGCGGCATTAAGCTACGGCGAAATAACCTATGTCGATTCGGGTGAGGGCGAGGGACTTTGGGGAGTATCCGATTGAGGATTTACAGGTCCCCACGCTGATTTTCCACGCAAAGGACGATAAGCTGGCAAGCTACATCGAAACGGAGAGGGCGGTAGCAAGATTCCCAAATTGCACGTTCATTTCCTTTGAAAGTGGCGGGCATTTGCTGACAGGACACGCAGAGGAAATCAAAGAAGCGGTTTCCGATTTTGTGGAAGACAGATCGCATTGACAGAACTTCTTTTGGCACATTGCCGGGGAATGGGACAGGAGGCTCAAAATGAAAATGAAACGGAAAGACAGAATCGTACTGAAAACCGCCGGGGCAATGCTTGTGCTGCTGTTGTTCTTTTTCGCGCAAGGAGCAATCGTGGTGATCACGGGAATAGAGGGCATTCCCTCCGCGCTGATCAGGGGTGCTGTAATCTGGGGGCTTGTGATTATCACATTGGCGAATTCCATCATCCGATACAAAGGAATCTTAAAGCTGGGATTTCGCAGTGCGGAAAAAGGGGCAGCGAAGAGAATGCTCTATTTTTCGCCGCTTTTGCTCATTGCCCTTTCCCCTTTTACGGCGGGAATAAACTTTAACGGTGGTGCGGCATTGATTTTAGCAAACTTGTTTTTGACGCTTGGAATCGGTATGGCGGAGGAAATCTTCTTTCGGGGCATCATCTGCGGCCTGTGGTTGGAGCGCGGCGTGGGAAAGGCAATGATAATCTCATCTGTTCTATTCGGGTTCAGCCATCTCCTGAACATAGCTGGCGGTGCAGAATTGGGGGAAACAGTTCTCCAGATCTGCTTCGCTCTGGTCTACGGGATGGTATTTGCCCTGATTTTCGCTGAAAGCGGCAGTCTTCTCCCCTGCGTACTGCTCCACGCTCTGCATGACTTCTGTTCCTTCATCAGCGGGGAGGCTTCCGCTCAGTTTGAGATATTTCTGGGTGCGGTACAGTTTATCGTCTTGCTGGTCTATTTCCTCTATCTGTTCCGAATAACTGCTCGCAAAAGGGAACCGGCTATGAAAGGCAGGTGAAAACCGATGAAAAAGTATCAGGTCATGTACTATGCGGGAACTGCGATCAGCCTGCTGGTGGGGCTGTGGCACTTTACCGTGCCGTGGATGTTTGGCTGGGCTTCCTATATCCCCTATGAGACATTGGTGGTTCCCATCAATTATGTAAACCTGTGCTTTTCCTTTTTTGCTGTCTGGGCTGAGCCTTACCGTGATCCTGTGGGGCAAAAAGGTGTTTGCAGGAAACCCGGAGGCGTTCTATCTCTACGGCTTTTTGCTGGCCCTTTGGATTTTCCGGGTGGTTGTGGCGGCGATCTATCCCTGCCCGCCGGAATCAAATGTGTGGATGTCCTACGGGCAGCTGAGCGGCTCTGTTCTGGTATGTCTTCTGCTGCTTGTACCGTTTATCCGAGTGGCCTGCACAAGGAAGAATCAAAAAAAGTAACAGGTTGCCTTGCGCTTTGCTCATGGCTAAAACAAGATTCATTTGAGGAGTTGCATAATGAAATATCCGATGGAAGAACTTCTCCCTTATTCCCTGCTTGCCCTTTTTGTGCTGGCAGTGTTTTACGGCATATATTTTGCCAAGATGCTGGCGCAGAAGCGCCGCGGCATCCGGACGCGGCAAATCGGACAGCGGAAAGAAAAGTCCATTCACACAGTGGAACTACTGATGAGCATGGCCACGCTGGGCGTTGTGATTGCACAGCTTGTGTCCATAGCGTTAGGCTGGAGCTGCCTTGCGGCAAACGCTCGCTTTACCGGCTTTGGCACCGGGATGATCGGTGATCTGATCTTTCTCCTTTCCGTTCTCAGTATGAAGGATAGCTGGAGGGCGGGCATCCCGGATCAGGATCGCACAGAGCTGGTCACATCCGGCATCTATCGGTTCAGCCGCAATCCGGCCTTTCTCGGCTTTGACCTCATGTATATCGGTGTGATGCTGATGTACTGTAACTTGCTGACCGTGCCGCTTACGGTGTTTGCCATTGTGATGCTGCATTTACAAATTTTGCAGGAGGAACGGTATCTGGAGGAAACATTCGGCGCGGCGTACCGGGAATACAAGCGGCATACATTCCGCTATCTTGGGCGGCGATAAAGGATGGTGTATAACCATATTGATTGGACAGATTTTGTTGTAGAGTAAAGGCAACACCTCACAAAGCCGTCAGGCGGTCTTTGCGCAGTGGTGTCTTAAAAGAAAAAGGGAGTGAAAATTTATGCGTGACTTTATGATGGCGGCGCTGCCGCTGGTGGTGGCCGGGATCGCTTGGCTGTGTTCTTCGCCGGACTGGCAGAAAAGAAAAAGAAGCAGGAAAAGAAAAACGGCTATGAGGCCATGGGGATGAGCCTGGGGATGTGCTTCGGGGCCGCCGTTGGCACCATTTTCCCGGAGTACATCGGCGTCACCCTGTCTATGGGGATGCTCGTCGGACTGCTGGTCGGTATGTGCGTAAAAAAATTGTGAGGAGGATACCAATGAATTTTTGCCAAAAGGAGGATTGGAGGGCAGCCGTATGGGTTCTTTGCTGAAATCAACGAGGAATACGAGAGCGCTGCCCACGGGAACCTTGCGGTATATCAGAAGCGATTATCCGGGGTGCCTTTCGGATGAAGAAGTCAGCTGGCTGCGAAAAAATGGCGTTACTACAATCATTGACCTGCGAGATAAGACTGAATATGCAGAAAAGCCGTGCAGACTGGAGACGGAAAGCGGGTTTACCTACTATCATCTGCCTGTTACCGGGGGCGGAGCCGTACCAGAATCTCCGGATTCTGTTGCCGATGCTTATGTCAAGATGATAGATGGACAGATGGAGCGGATCATTTGTGCCATTGTGAAGGCGGAAAGCAATGTGCTGTACTTTTGCGGCGCGGGAAAAGACAGAACCGGCGTGGTTTCCGCGATCCTGCTGAAACAGCTCGGATTCAGCGACAGCGTGATCATCGAGGATTACATGAAAACGAAGGACAACCTGTTGGACTTCCTGAAAGCGTTCGCTGCGGAGCATCCGGAGGTAAACATTCATACCATTCTCCCAAGAGAGGAGAATATAAAAAAGGTTTTGGCTGCCCTTTCCCAAATCGAGGAGAAAGCGCAAAGCGTTTTTACCGGAGAAGCGGATATATAGAAACGAAATATCGGATCAAACCTGGAGGTATATAAGTGAGTATGGAGAAAAATGCACCGTTTATGATTACGCAGGCGCGGCCGGAGGACGCCGCCGCCCTGCTGGACTATTTGAAATGCGTCGGCGGAGAGACGGACAATCTCAGCTTCGGCCCGGAGGGCGTACCGCTGGATGTAGAGGCGGAAACGCAGTATCTGGCCGCGCAGGTCGCTTCAAAGGACAATGTGCAGTATCTTGCCTGGGCGGACGGTCAAATCATCGGAGATGCCAGTTTGAACCGCAAGCCGAGGCGCATGAGCCATCGGGGCGAGTTCGGGATCAGCGTGCGAAAAGCCTATTGGGGCTACGGGGCCGCCTCCGCGCTCATGGAAGCCGTTCTTGCGTTTGCTGTGGAAAACGGCTTTGAGCAGATCAATCTGGAGGTCCGAAGCGACAATCTCCGCGCCATCCGGCTCTATGAGAAGTTCGGCTTCCGCAAGCTGTGTACCTTCCCGGCCTTCTTTAAGCTGAACGGGCAGTACATTGACTTTGATCTGATGAACCGGGACATGCGCTAAGCAGTCATGAGTAAGATTTTTTGAAAGAGGAGAAAATGAAATGAAAAAAATATTGAATAAACTTTTCATCATAGCAAGTTTAGGTTTGATCGCAGCGGGTGTGATCTTTCTGCGCGTCAGCATTTTTGACAGAAATGAGACCACGACACCATTGGCAATCGCATTGGCGTGCATATTGCTGTCAAACCTTTTTAATGTGATTCGGATGAATATGGATAAGAAATAGCAACTTGATCATGTTCAATCAAACCAAATCTGAACCCTGAAAGGAAACCATTATGAAACAGCAAAAATTTTTCGTTATTGTTATGACCGTCTGTGCTCTCCTGCTATCTCTGGCCGGGTGCGCGTCTAGCTCCGCCTTTGACGGAAGCAGCGCAAAGAACGCGGATTCATACCACTTGGATGTCAAAATCATGAACGGCACGGACACCCACACCCTGGAACTGAAGCAGGGTGATACGCTCAAAATTTTATTCGAGACGGTGAAAGGGTCGCTGGAGATGAAGATTACGTCACCGGACGGAACATCGCTCTATCAGGGGGACGGAACCGTGAAGGAATTTACCGTGGAGGCTCCTGTGGACGGTCCCTACGCAATCGTCGTTGCGGGGCAGAATGCAAAGGGCAGGATCCACGTTGATGTGGAAAAAGTGCCTGCGAGTACGGAACCGGCGGAGACACCGGAGCCGTCGAATTCCACTGTGGAAGAAGAAATCCTTCCCGCTGAGGCTCCTACCAGGGAAACGACGGACACCTCCGTTTCCATCGCGCCACCGGTGCAGGAGCATAATAATCCGGATGCCGTGACAGCGGACGATCTGGTTGGCCCGTGGCATCTGGTGGAAGATGAAAAAGACAATGCCACCGCTATGGAGGCGATCCCCGGCGCTATGGAGTTCGGCAGCAGCATGGAGATCACAAGCAATGGCCATATCTCATGGTATATCGGAGCGGACGGCGGAACCGGTACATATTCGCTGAGTGGCGATATTCTCTCCTCCGACATGACCAATGACTTTGACCAAAGCTCCATGAAAATGGAGCTTACAGCTGAGAAAACGGATGACGGGACTTTTCTGTACACAGAATATAAGGGGCTCTTGCTTTGCTGGTTGCAGGGCGAGGGCGAAACAGGAAAGGGTGGAGACGATGAAGCTGAGTCGGGTTATCCGGGAGCGGATGTGGTAGAGCTTGTGAATCTCCGCGGCGACACGACAACGGTATATAAATTAGCGGACGGAACCTATATGGATCGCATTGAACGCCGTTTTACCTATAACGGTACGGATACCTGGATAGACGAGGACGGGGCGGAGTGGAAATTGTTAGTTTTGAAAATGTAAATACCACATATCCTGAACATACACATATTGAGCCGTGTGTGATATCAGGTGTCAGATTTTTCGAAATTATAAGCGTGAAAAGATGAGAGGAGTTGGTTGACGGATGAAAAAAGATCATGCAAAAAAGCGATATATTGGAAAGATAATCGTGGCGTTTCTATTTGGAGCTGCAATCATGGCATTCATAAGATATATATCTTATGGGGGCATGAACTCCGGAACACAGGTAAATAATGAAGAATTTCTGAAAGTTGCAGAGGAAATCGATGATATTGCGATACCGGAAAATGTAAAGATATTTGCTCTTGGAGAGGCGACCCACGGAAATAAAGAATTTCAGGAATTAAAGCTTGATATGTTTAGAAAAATGGTAGAGGAATATAACTGTAAGGCCTTTGCCTTAGAAGCAGATTATGGTGGATGCTTATTGGTAAATCAATATATACACGGTGAGGGGAAAAATACGGAAGATGATGCAGTGGAAGCACTTGCTTTTCATATTTACCAGACGGATGAAATGAGGGCATTGATTCGCTATATGGCAGATTATAATAAACAGGCAAAACCGGAAGAGATGTTAAGCTTTTATGGGTTTGATATGCAAAACTCCGACTTGGATCAAAAATGTGTAGATGAAGCATTTTCAGAACTTAAGATGCAGTATACCGATATGGAAGATGCTGCGGAAACTTTAAAGAATATACCAGGGATGGAAATGTATGCGCAGGCAGCGAGATGTTATCTGCAAAATCAGGAGCTTAGTAATGCGTCAAATGTAGATTATGCAAAAATAAGGGATCATTATATGGCTGAAAACATCGACTGGATTTATGAGCATGTTCAGAAAGCAAACGAATCTATGCTTATGATTTCGGGGCATAACGGACATGTGGCAAAGAAGAGTACATATACTACATTCATGGGTGAAGAACTGTTTGAAAAATATGGTAATGATTATTTTGTCATTGGCACAGATTTTTACAAAACAGAATGCAATTTGCCTGGAAAAAATGGAAAAAGAATTACGCGAAAATTTTATTCTGCTGATCCTTTGGCAAATACAGCGTATGCCCTTGGGATGGATATGACGTATCTTGATTTTGATAAACTGCAGAAATCAGAAAAAATCAAGGAAATTATCAATAAAAATATGCTGATGGGATCACTCGGAGAGGGTTATAGCTTTTTGAATAAGATCTTACCAAATAGCTATAGAATCAATGATGTCCCAGCAGAATTATATGACGGAATGATTATTGTGATAAATGCGACACCAACAGATATAAAGCATTAATGAAAAAATATGGAGGGAGGAAATGATGATATGATACAGAAAAGATTTGGCTTGGATATTCCGGTTTTTGTTATTTTGCAGGAAAAGTTAGAAGATATATTAAGCAAGGCTCCCGATTGGTGGGGAACATCTGACAAAGATATATACGATAATCTAATTTTTGTGATGTCTCCTGCTACCGCTGAAATCATTGCGGAGAAAATTGGAGAACCGACAAAAGAATTGGAACAGATATGTATTTGTGATAACACTATTTTTTGGTCTTTCGACAGGAATAAATATTGTGGATTTGGTAAATCCCGAAAAATTATTTTTTATAGGGAACAGAAACTTTGAATTTTACGGAGGAATAAAAATGATACTTGAGACAGATAGACTCATTTTAAGAAAATATGTTGAGGATGATTTTGATGCACTTTTTGAGATAGTATCTGATATAGAAACTATGCAACATTATCCAGCACCATTCGATGAAGATAAAACAAGGAATTGGATTATTTGGAATTTGGATAATTATAAAAAGTATGGTTTTGGACTTTGGGCAGTTGTATTGAAGGAAACGGGTGAGTTTATCGGAGATTGTGGAATTACTATACAGGATATTGATGGAGAAATGCTTCCGGAAATAGGCTACCATATTCATAAAAAATATTGGAGAAAAGGATTTGCTAAAGAAGCTGCCGGAGCAGTACGAGATTGGGTATTTCTTAATACGCAATACGACACAATTTATTCTTACATGAAATATACAAATATAGGCTCTTATTCTACTGCTATAGCGAATGGAATGCAAAAGGTAAAGGAATATCCTGACCCTAAAAATATTATTTCTTATGCCTATGCTATCACGCGTGAAGAGTGGAAAAAAATGAAAGAAGAGTGAACTGATTTCACTCGAAAATTTCAGTCTTGCGGAGAGATTGAAAGCAACAGATCCTTTGTAAGCGCGGACACTTATCTTGTCATTCCGGAAGGTGTATACCGTTCCATGAATCCGAGGGGAACAGCCTATGGCTATCTGTGGGTGGACTGTGATAAAAAAGATGTTGCATCTGTGGAACAGAGTCTGAATACTTTGATTTCTAATACTTCGCATATAAAAATGGATACCTATCATGCACAGTTACAATCTACAGAATTCACAGCTCGCATGATGAAGCTTGGCTGTTATCTGTTTATGGCGGTTGTAGGACTCATCGGTTTTATGAATATGGCAAACACCATAATCATGAATATTACGACAAAAAAGCAGGAATATGGTGTATTACAGGCTATGGGTATGACAAATAAACAATTAAATTTATGTCTGCAGTTACAGGGAATGATGTTTACGGTTGGTACCATATGCGTAGCTTTGATCATTGGTCTGCCGCTCGGCTATGCACTTTTTTCCTATGCAAAACATAATGGAATATTTGGAATGAATATCTATCATGTTCCAATCGTACCAATTTTTATTATGATTTTTTTGGTCGGTCTGTTGCAGATTGTACTTTCCTGCGTTTTAAGCAGTAATCTGAAAAAGGAAACGCTGGTAGAAAGAATAAGGTATCAGGGATAGCAAGTAATATGTAATGAACTAGGTCTTAACGAAGAGGAGAAATAGATAACTTCCATTTTGTATGTATGATAAATCTAAACAGTATTTTAGCAACATTTCCTGAGTGGGGGCAGAAAGTGCCCCCACTTTCACTATTTGGGGGCGAAAAGCGCCACCATATATCATAAATGATGGGTTCAAGGGAAAAATCCCTTGCTAGAACAGCATTTGGATGGAGACATCTCTAATGCGTATCTAGCCGTCAACCTAAGAAGTATCAAGGCAGCCAAAACAGCAGATTAATCATGCAACATTTCCTACTGGTTAATTAAATTGAATAGAAATTAAACACTGTTCAATTGAGCAATCTATATGAATCTGATATGCTGAGTATACAAAAGCTTTTGAATTTTTTAGGAGATGAAGCAAATGGATATAGGCGTTGTTATAAAAAAATATAGAAAAGAAGCTGGTATGACGCAGGAGGAGATGGCAAACAGATTAGGCGTGACGACACCGGCTGTAAACAAATGGGAGAATAGTAATTCCAAGCCGGATATTGAACTGCTGGCACCAATTGCAAGACTGCTTGATATTTCACTTGATACATTACTTTCTTTTCATGAAAAACTTTCAGATACTGAAATCGAAGAAATTATCAGGAAGATGGACAGGATGTTTTCAGAAGAAGGCTATGAAAAGACTTATGAATGGGCATTGAGACTTATAAAGGAATATCCGAATTGTAACATGCTTATCTGGCAGACTGCGGTAATGCTTGATGCAAGAAGAATAACGGATAAATGCACGAATCAGGAAAAATATGATAAGCAGATTAACGCATGGTATGAGCTGGCACTACATGATGAGAATGAAGAGATACAGCATCATGCAGCAGATTCCTTATTTGGATTTTATTTACGTAAGAAGGATTACACCAAGGCAGAAAAATATCTGGACTATTTTTCAGAATACGATCCTATGAAAAGTTATTATCAGGGAAGATTACTCCAGAAGCAGGGAAAAATCAAAGAAGCATATGAAAAATATGAAAATATTATTTTTTCCGGCTTTAGTACACTTAATTTTGTTCTTTCCACAATGGCGGGACTGGCATTGCGGGAAAATGATATCGATTATGCGAGATTTTTGTCAGGGAAGGTACAGGCAGTTGCACATACATTGGAAATGGGAAAATATAATGAGTATTCGCCAATGCTTGATATTGTATGTGCAGGGAAAGATGTAGAGGGAACATATAAGGTGGTAAAACATCTTCTTGATAATGTGGGTACTATGTATGATTTTAGAAAGTCCGGTTTATATAAGCATATGAAGTTCAGAGATATTGATGAAGCTATATTAGATGGTGTAAAAGAAAAACTTCTTGAAGGATTCAGAAATGAGGAAGAATTCGGCTACATGGCAGGATATGAACCGTGGGAGAAATTAATTTTTGACAGATAAGTTTTTTGAAAACTGTCGTTTGGTAAAATCTATTCCATTTTTAAAAGCCTTGCGATAAAATATGTTCTGTGAGACGGTAGTATTGATGTCAAGAAAATAAAATCAAGTGCCAGAAAGCGGCGTATTTCCGGGAATTTTTCGGAGATTTGGATTTGAAGCCAGACTTCTGAAAAAGCTCGGTTTTCTTGTATGGGAACATATCTACTTTTTAGCTTGAACGGAGAAAATGTGGATGGCCGGAAAATTGTGGTAGGGTTTAGGCTGTGGATTAGATGTCATAAGTTCTGGCACTTTAAAACCTACCCAAATTTATATGCCATACAGTCTGCACCGTGGTACGTTTGAGTTTAAGACTGTCGATATGACACAGCTGGAGCCATATATCCAGAATCCGAATCGTAATGCAGTGCGTATGCTTCTGAAGACGCTTGCGTATGAACATCAGGATGATCTGCTTCCGGCTAAGTGGGAGATAGAGCATATCTTTCCACAAAAGTGGCAGACGAATTATTTTCCGGATGAGCCAGACGCAATCATCAAAGAAAAAATTGAGCATATAGGTAACAAGCTCCCATTTGAAAAGAAGCTGAACATTGTCGCTGGTAATGGATATTTTGGCAAGAAGAAAAAAGAGTATACAGCTTCCAAAATTGTAATTACTAAGGCAATGGGAACTTCTGATGTAATGGATTGGAATCTGGAATCCATCACGAAACGTGATATTCGCGTATCTGATGAGGTTGTCAAAATCATGAACAGATGGAATAACGAATATTTAAACATTCCGATCAGCGAGGGTAAGATGGGCGAACCTTCTGAGAAAGAATTAGCTCAAATCGAGAAATTTAAAAAGAATGGCTGGATCTAGTGATATGAAGAAGGGAGGCATTCTATTTGGCAAAGAAAAAGGATGAAATCACCATCCGCTCAAGCGCAGCGGAATACCTGACCTATGTTGCCTCTGTGGGTGCTCAGCAGGACAGCATAGAGATGCGCTACGAGGATGAGAATATATGGCTGACGCAGAAGATGATGGCCACCTTGTATGATGTGGATGTTCGGACCATAAACTATCATGTCAAAAAAATATTTAGTGATAGTGAGTTGCAGGAGGATGCAGTTATCCGAAAATTTCGGATAACTGCCGCAGATGGAAAAAGCTACAGCACAAATCACTACTCCCTGGAGATGATCATTGCCGTAGGTTTCAAGGTAAATTCCGAGCGTGCCGTACAGTTTCGTAAATGGGTAAACCAGATCGCAAAGGATTACACCATCAAGGGCTGGGTGATGGATGATGAGCGGCTAAAACGCGGAACGTATCTGACAGAAAAGTATTTCGATGAGCAGTTAGAGCGCATCCGTGAGATCCGTGCGAGTGAAAGAAAATTTTATCAGAAGATCACCGACCTATCAGATATAAGAGAGAGAAGGATGAAATTGAAGCAAAGTATGTAGCTGAACAGAACACAGGATGTTATGGAAAGAAAGCAATTGAGAGGAAAAGATATGTTTGATTTCGTGACAGCCGTTGAAGACTGCGGATTTTTTGAGAGTATCCCGCTATGGGCGGTCACGCTGATAGGCGGATTGTTTATTACGGTGCTGTCAAAATGGCAGACCGTGTTGTATGAGAAATGATGGGCTTGTAAATATAAATTTTTCTATATCTGTTGACTTTGTTGTATGAAATGAATATAATATGGTTAGAATATTACTATCCCAACTGTTTTAAGGAGGTGCAAATATGAATATTCGTCCATCAGCAGCAATCCGTCAGAACTACAACGAGATTGCAGATATGTGTCGTAAAACGGCAGAGCCGATATTCCTTACAAAGAATGGTGAAGGAGATTTGGTTGTTATGGATATTGAAACTTATAACCGTCGGGAAAAAATGCTGAAGCTAAGAGAAGAACTGCTTGCTGTCGAAGAAGACAGAATAGCAGGAAGAAACGGCTGTACTCTTAATGAGCTCGATGCTTACCTTGACGACGTAATCGCAGAGGTATAAGCCTATGTCAGATAAAAAATATAAAGTTATTGTTTCCGACAGGGCAAAGCGTATGTTGGGAACACATATTCGCTTTATGGCACAGGTTAATAAAGATACTGCCAAAGCGAAAAAGAAAGAGCTTATGGAAGCAATGCGTTCTTTAGAACGTATGCCGCAGCGTTTTCCGTTTTTTGAAGAAGCGTATATACCGACGAATAAATATCATAAGATGTTTGTTGCAAAGTGGTATCTCGTTCTTTATCAAATCCAAGATGATAAGGTTTATGTGGATTATATTCTTGACTGCCGTAAAGATTACAGTTGGCTTATCCGTTAAAACAGAATATCAAATACACAAATCGTCACTTTACAGTAGGTGGCGATTTTTTTGTACTCAAAAGGAGGTGCTATGATTGGAAGTCAAGATAAATAAGGAAATCCGTAATTATACGAAGAGTATGTTTTTTGGACTGCCCCTCAGACAATTCATTTTTTCCGTCCTTGCCTGTGGTGTGGCGGTGGGTTTGTATTTTCTTCTCCGTCCACGGTTTGGAACGGAAACGCTCAGTTGGGTGTGTATCTTAGGTGCGTTCCCTTTTGCGGCTATGGGCTTTATCAAATACAACGGTAAGATTATGAATAAATTTTGTGAGCAGTTCGGACTTACTCCTTCTGCGAGAAGCAGAATTGTTGCAGACACAGCCGAGGACAAGGAAAACGATGAGGTGGAACTTCTCTCCTGGCAGGATGAAATTATCTGCACATTATTCGGTACGGTTACCATTCTTTCCTCACTAGCACAGGACGAGAGCTGATCCATTTCAGAGAACTGCACATAGGGAATCCGCAGAAGGTTTGAGACAGGTAGCACAAAATGAGTACAAAGCGTTTTCTTGGCTGCGATACGGATGAAACGGGGAAGCTGGTAATCAACAGGACACAGGAGCCAATTGTGGTTCGGCTGTATCAGGAATTCCTGGACGGAAAAACAACCGATTACATCATGAGGATTTTATAGCAGTGAACGGAACAGAGATTGAATGTAAAAATGAAGAGGAGTAAGAAAAAGATGCCGATTGGGAGTAGTGATTCCTGATCGGCTTTAAGCTATCGGGATTGCACCTCTTTATCAGTCGGCCATGATCTCCGAAGAGCCACATAGGATATTAAAAAGTTTGCAAACCAACCTGCTGGTACAGCAAGCCAGACAAATACAATGCCAAAACGCGGTGCACAAATCAAAGCAACCGACAGACGGATCGCCAGATTCACTATATTTGCAATAAGGAACGGGCGCATGATTCCAAGACCACGAAGAACCCCATCGGTTGCCATTTTGATTCCCATAAAGATGAAGAAGTAACCGAGCCATCTCATATAACCCTCGGATACCTGATAAGCCAGGGCAGTTCCATCTTTACCAAGGAATAGCGAGGAAATCTGACTATGCAATGTTTCAATGACTATAAAAGCAAGAACTGCAAAACATACATCTAACACCAGTGCAGCGTGATATCCTTTTTTGATCCGTTCAATTTTCTTTGCACCAAGATTCTGGGAAACATATGGGGAAACCGCATTGCCAATGGATACAAAAATCAATGAAAAAACATTCTCTACCCGCATCGTCGCCGCATACCCCGCAAGTGCCTGTGTACCGAAAGGATTTACAACAGCCTGTACGATCATCATACCGATGGACACTGTAGACTGCTGAAGAACCGAAGGTACAGCAATTTGAAGCATGGAATATAACTCCTGCCTGTCAAACCAATCAAAGCGACTTTTATATCGACGCATCCGGCTAAGGAAAAGAAAAAGTGAAAACACCGCAGAAATCCCCTGTGCTATAAGAGTTGCAAGGGCTGCACCAAACACACCGAGACCAAGTCCGGCCACCATCCAAAGATCCATAAAAATATTTAAGATTGACGAGAATATCAAGAGTCCCAGTGGGATTTTTGATTCACCAATGGAAGTGAACATGTTGGAAAGAATGTTATACATAAACAGAAACGGAAAGCCCACAAAATAGACCCGCAGATATAACACTGCATCATTCAGTATATCGCCAGGGGTTTGTAATACCCTCATCATCGAGTGGGAAAAGCAAAAGCCAAAAACACCAAGGACTATGCTTAGAATTAAAAAACTAAACAAGGACGTTGACACGATGGTTTTCATTTTTCCATACTCCCTAGCACCGAAATAGCGGCTCACGAGTACACCGGCACCGACACCTGCCCCCAGTGCCACACAAATGAAAACATTGGTTAGCGCTGCGCAGGCCCCGACAGCTGCAAGTGCAGAGGAGCCAACAAATTGGCCGACGATGATAGAGTCAGCCATATTGTATATTTGCTGAAAAAAACTGCCCAAAATCATTGGCATTGCAAAAACAGTCAACGCTTTAAGAGGCGTATCTGTGATCAAATATTCATCTTTTGACATTATCATATTCCTCCACAGCCTTTATAATTTCACTTATTCTTATCTTCACCGGAATTTATTTCCATGTATTCAAAATGCAAGTTTTAAATTACGTTACGAAATAATTATATGCAGTTACAGCTGCTAAGTCAAGCCAGCGTTTACTTTCAGCAACATAAATGATATGATATTTAAGAAAAATTACTATCCGGAGGATATTATTTTACAGGAGGGATACTTATGTACCTGAACGGTTTAGATGAACTGGATCAGAAGATCATTCAGTTGCTTATAGAAAATGCACGTATTTCTTACTCTGATATCGGTAAAGAAACCGGTATTTCCAGAGTGGCAGTAAAAGCCCGGATTCAGGCTCTGGAGAAAAAAGGCATAATTGAAGAATATACAACTATAATAAACCCTCAAAAGATCAGCGGTGCTGTTTCATGCTATTTTGAAATCGAGACAAAACCAGACCATCTGTCGCAGGTGACAGATATATTACATAATAATGATACCGTCACGCAGATTTACCGTGTCACAGGAAGAGACAAGCTGCATGTACATGCCGTTGCTTCATCAAGTGATGAAATGGAACACTTCCTGCACACAGTCATTGATACACTTCCTGGCGTTATCAGCTGCAGCTGCAATACGATCTTATCACGTATTAAAGATATTAAAGGATTACGACTATAGAAGCCTGCAGATTTAAAAAGCTGCCCGCATGTAGTGGATCGAGTAAAAAAGGTACGAGAGTTTAGATTGAATTGTCCAAGTCCGTATACGAATCATTATGCAGATAAGCTGACATATCCAGTTAGGCTTAGGTACTATAGTGAAGAAATAAATAATCCTGATTTAGCGTTGTCTAAAGTGTCTTCTCAAAAAAATCGCACAGACAGCACAGGCGATTACATCTGCCTGTATCGTGCGACCTGCGGTGCTGTTCCCGCATCTCCGTTTCACTACGGTCGGTGCAAAACGTGTGCCACTGGCACACTGCACCCTTCAAATATTCGGAATCCGCTGATTTACTGCGTAAATCGCTACTTCCTCATATTTGGCGGGTCCCAAGTTCAAAAGCTTTATCGTGCAAGCACGAACAGCTTTTTGACCTTTTGACCCTGGTATCATGATATTAACAAAGATAGATTGCACCACGAGATTTATATGTCTGATGCAAGAAAGGCTGCCTCAGAGAAATGGAAAACTGTAATTAGACATCCGATTAAGAAAGCGTAAGATCGAAATTTGTAGGAATCATTCTCCTTGTTATATGGTGTATTTTATGATGAATATTAAAACAGCAACGGAGATGATGCTGAGACAACTGGTAAAATTAACAGATGCTTATCCTTTGACAGAGGCAGATATTGCTTTGATTACAACTGCTTCTTCCCTTCATGATATTGGTAAGATTCGTATTCCGGAAGCAAAAGAAGTCGGAGTTACCGCATTTGTGGAAAAACCTATCTTCATGTCAGAATTAAGGAAAGTTCTGACGAAGCCTATGGACATAAAAGAGGAAACAACGCAGCAAACAGAAAGAGAGAATCGTTATTCTGGTAAAAAGGTTCTTCTTGTGGAGGATAATGAACTGAACCGTGAAATCGCCATAGCTCTGTTGGAAGAAATCGGAATAATAGTAGACTCCGTGGAAGATGGAACAGATGTTGTTGAACGGATGAATGAAGTGGAGGATGACAGCAAATGCTTTTCAGGAGGATGCAGAAAAGTGTATTGCTGTTGGAATGAATGCACATCTGGCAAAACCTTTGGATATTGAGAAGATGAAGCAGACTATCTGTAAACAGGTAAGAGATGCAAAAATAAAAAATAGAATATAGGATAGACGTATAAAAATGGAGCATATTAGTTTATGCTCTGTTTTTTGATTTCGATAATGAAGAATCATGAGTTGCATAAATCCTGTGAATCGCAAAGCGTGTTACTGGGCGAGTGAACAGTAACCAAATAATTTCCACATATCTTAAATACGCATTGAGAAATTGCAACAGCTACAGTATAATAAAATGAACTGCACAGTAACATGTCAGTACAGAGGAAAATCAAATTATGGAGTAGAAAAATGAAGGAATGTATCAACGAAACAATTATGGAAAAGTATGAATTCCGTAATATCAGACCAGAGGAGACAGATCAGGTGGTCAGGATTGAGCAGATCTGTTTTCCGCCAAATGAAGCATGCTCAGAAAAAGATATGAAAGAACGTGTTTTACAGATACCGGATCTTTTTCTGGTGGCTGTGGATAAGAAAACCAAAGAAGTGGCAGGATTTCTGAATGGTCTTGCTACAGATGAAGATACTTTTCGGGATGAATTTTTTACAGACAGTACATTAAATGACCCGGAAGGAAAGAATATCATGCTCCTAGGACTGGATGTTCTGCCACAGCACCGAGGTCAGGGACTTGCCAGGGAGCTGATGTTTCAATACCTGAACAGAGAAAAGAAAAAAGGTAGAAAGACTGTTTTCCTTACCTGTCTGGAAGAGAAAGTAGATATGTACAGAAAGATGGGATTTAAAGATCTGGGAATTTCCGCATCTGTGTGGGGCGGTGAGGAATGGCATGATATGTCATACACGTTATAAAAAACAATTAACTGAATGGAAGGTGACAAAAAAGTGAAAGCACTTGAAACACTAAAAACTTATTTTGGATATGCCACATTCAGAGAAGGGCAGGAGAAAATTGTAGAGGCCATCCTGGCGAACAGAGATGTCCTTGCAATTATGCCAACAGGAGCAGGTAAATCCGTCTGTTATCAGATTCCGGCACTGATGCTTCCGGGCATCACGCTTGTGATTTCACCGCTGATCTCATTGATGCAGGATCAGGTAAAGGCGCTAAACGATGCAGGAATTCATGCGGCATTTATCAATTCTTCGCTTACAGAAAACCAGATTAGTAAAGCTTTGTATCTTGCAGCTGGTGGAAGATATAAAATTATCTATGTGGCTCCGGAGCGCCTGGAGAACTATGAATTTCTGGAGTTTGCCAGAAATGTAGAGATTTCCATGGTGACGGTGGATGAAGCACATTGTATTTCTCAGTGGGGGCAGGACTTCCGGCCCAGCTATCTGAAAATCGTTGAGTTCGTAAAAAATCTTCCCAAACGACCTATCGTCAGTGCTTTTACCGCAACAGCGACAGAAGAAGTAAAGAATGATATTCTCTGCACACTGAGCCTCGCAGATCCTGAAGTGGTGATCACAGGATTTGATAGAAAGAATTTATATTACAGTGTTGAAAACATCCGCAGAAAAGACGGATTCATCATGGAGTACATAGAGAAACATCCAACAGAAAGTGGAATCATCTATTGCGCTACAAGAAAAAATGTGGACAATCTGTTTGAAATGCTTTTTAAAAGAGGAGTTCCTGTCACCAGATATCATGCTGGGCTTACCAATGAAACCAGGAAGAAGAATCAGGATGATTTTATTTATGACAGAACCCCTGTTATCATTGCGACGAATGCTTTCGGAATGGGAATTGACAAATCTAATGTGCGTTATGTGATTCATTACAATATGCCTCAGAGCATGGAGAATTATTACCAGGAAGCAGGCCGTGCAGGCCGTGACGGAGAGAATTCGCAGTGTATTCTGCTTTTTTCATTGCAGGATGTCATGATTGACAGAATGCTCCTGGATAATAAAGATTTTTCTGATGTAGATGAGGAAGATGAGTGTCTGATCAGACAGAGGGATATACGCCGGCTTCAGACGATGGAAGGGTATTGCAAGACAACCGGATGTCTGAGAAATTATATTCTGAAATATTTCGGAGAAAAGACTTCTGGCCCTTGCGATAACTGTGGAAATTGTCACAGAGAGTATCACGAAGTGGACATGACAGCAGAGGCAAAGTGGGTGGTTAATTGTGTCGCAGAGACCAGGGGACGCTATGGATTGACAATAGTTCTCGGAACATTGATGGGGGCTAAAAGAGCCAGATTACGGGAACTTAGAACGGATCAATATAAATCTTATGGTGCTTTGAGCGGGCATAGCGAAGCAGAACTCAGGACACTGATCAGCCAGATGACAGAAAGGGGTTATCTGTATCAGACACAGGAGAAATACAGTGTATTGAAACTTGGCGATATTACTCCGCTGAAAGATGAAAATACCCGCGTGATTATGCGTACATATGAAGAAAAAGAACCAGATAAAAAGAAAAAAGTACAGAAACCAGTACGAAAACGAAGCACAGATGCACTTACTTCTGCAGGCTACGATTTGTTTGAAGTACTGCGAAAATTGCGATTGGAAATTGCAAAAGAGGAATCCATGCCACCGTATATTATTTTCAGTGATAAAACATTAATTGATATGTGTGTGAAAAAGCCTTCTGATGAAGAAGAGATGTTGAACGTTTCAGGAGTGGGAGCAAATAAATTGAAAAAATACGGGCAGAGATTTTTAGAAGAAATTCAGAAATTTTGCACGGAGTGTCCAGGAGTCACTTTGAGTATGACTGAAGAAGGAGAAGAGTGAAGAAACATGAAAAAAACGGCACAAAAGAAGAAACAGATTTTTATCGGTTTGCTTATGGCAATTTGTTTTTTGTTGATATCGGTACAGGTCCAGGCCGCGACAAAAAGCAAAATTTCCATAAAAGTAAACGGAACTGAAAGCGCAACATTGGAAAAAAACAGAAGTATATGGAGTATTACGACAGGAGAAGAAGAAAAAGATAAGCAGATACTGTCCTCTAAAGTAGTATATCTGAAAATCCCAAAGGGAAAAGAATTAGTGACAGGATATTATGCTTTTAATTCAAAAGGTGTTATGGATACCAGAAGGATATTCCACTCTTTGGATACAAAAATCGGCGAAGTACGTTTTAAAGGAACCTATTATTTTGGTGAAGCAAATGGAAGATTATGGTTCAATAAACCTGGCTGGACACAGGTGGGAAACAAGAAATATTATTTTTCAAAAACCGGAAAAATGTACACAAACAGATGGGTCAGTGGATATTATCTCAAAGAAAATGGACAGATCGCGAAAAATATGCAGACACCGGATGGATACTATGTGGACTGTGACGGACACAAATGTAAAAAAGAAGAGATGTCATTAAGCAGTCTGAAGAAACAGCTGGAAGCAATGATTCAGGGATATAGTGGAGAATGGTCTGTTTATGTTAAGGATTTGAAAACGGATGATATTATCTCTATCAATGATAAATCCATGAAACCGGCAAGCGTAATCAAGCTGTTTACAATGGCAGCAACTTATGACAGTATAAGAAATGGAAGAATCAAAAAAGATGGGAATGTCAACAGCCTGTTGAATGATATGATTACAGTTAGTGATAACGAGTCATATAATGAACTGGTAAGAAGAAACAGTTCATACAGAAGCTTTACTGATGGATGTAGTGTGATTAATAAATATCTGAGAAAAGTTGGATGTACAAGGACAGGATGTCACAGCAGTCTTCATCCTTCCAGTTCTTCTTTTACATGGGATGGACAGTCTAATATGGCTTCAGCAAAAGACGCAGGACTGATTCTGGAAAAAATTTATAAAGGTGAATGCGTATCAGCAAAATATTCAAAGGAAATGCTGAATCTGTTATTGAGACAGACCAGAAGATGGAAAATCCCGGCAGGACTTCCGGCGGGAGTGAAATGTGCAAATAAAACAGGAGAAAATGACAGCTGCCAGAATGACGTGGCGATTGTCTATGGAAAAAAGACTACATATGTTGTATGTATTTTCTCACAGACTTATGAAAGTAATGGAATAAGTGGAATCAGAGCGCTTTCTTCAAAAATTTACAGAGCATTGGACAGTTAATCAAAAAATAGCAGTTACTTAATATTCGCTGTACTAGATATATATCGAGACAGTAAAGCCGGTAAAATAGCGGCTTTACTGTTTTTTTTGAAAAAATTTACCAATTTGTACTTGAAAATTGGATCAAAATAGTATAGAATAAAACTAGAAACAAAGAAATGGATATTATAAAGATTTACAGAGCAAAATATATTATAAAAAAGTGAGGGCGTACGATGAAGATTACAGATACGATCAAGTATGTAGGTGTTAATGACCATCAGGTAGATTTATTCGAAGGACAGTATGCAGTACCGAATGGAATGGCATACAATTCCTATGTGATTCTCGATGAAAAAGTGGCAGTTATGGATACTGTAGATGCTAATTTTAAACATGAATGGCTGGACAATCTGGAGCAGGTACTGGATGGACGTAAACCGGATTATCTGATCGTTCAGCACATGGAACCGGATCACGCTGCAAATGTAGCAAATTTCCTGGAAGCATATCCTGGCACAACAGTAGTTGCCAATGCGAAAACATTTGTGATGATCAAGAATTTCTTCGGGTTAGATCTGGAAGGTCAGAAGCTGGAAGTAGAGAATGGTTCTACACTCAGCCTTGGAAACCATAACCTTACCTTTGTATTTGCGCCGATGGTACACTGGCCGGAAGTAATGGTAACCTATGACAGTACTGATAAAGTTCTGTTTTCCGCAGATGGATTTGGTAAATTCGGTGCGCTGGATGTAGAAGAAGACTGGGATGACGAAGCGAGAAGATATTTTATCGGTATCGTTGGTAAATATGGAGCACAGGTACAGAGACTTCTGAAAGTGGCATCAACTCTGGATATTCAGGTAGTCTGTCCATTACACGGTCCTGTACTGACTGAGAATCTGGGACATTATATCGGACTTTATGATACATGGTCTTCCTACATACCTGAGGAAGAAGGAATCGTAGTTGCCTATACTTCTGTATATGGACATACGAAAGATGCAGTTAATCAGTTTGTCCAGAAATTAAAAAGTAAAGGCTGCCCGAAAGTGGTTGTCTATGACCTTGCAAGAGATGATATGTCCCAGGCACTCAGCGATGCTTTCCGCTACAGTAAACTGGTGCTTGCAACAACTACCTATAATGCTGGAATCTATCCGTTTATGAATGACTTTATCACACGTCTGGTAGAGCATAATTTCCAGAACCGCACAGTAGGTCTGATTGAAAACGGTTCCTGGGCACCTTTGGCTGCAAAAGTAATGAAAGGTATGCTTTCCGAATGCAAAAAGATTAACTGGCTGGATACTACAGTGAAGATTATGTCTGCGGTAAATCAGGAAAACAGAGATCAGATGGAGGCAATGGCTTCTGAACTCTGCCAGGAATATATTGCAAAGAATGACGAACTGGCAAATAAGAATGATATGACTGCGTTATTCCGTATTGGATATGGATTATATGTGGTGACATCTAATGATGGAAAGAAAGATAACGGGCTGATCGTAAATACTGTTACCCAGCTGACAGATTCACCTTTCAGGGTTGCAGTTAACATCAATAAGACGAATTATTCCCATCATGTCATCAAACAGACAGGTGTGCTGAATGTAAACTGTCTCTCTGTAGAAGCACCATTTTCAGTATTTGAGCAGTTTGGATTCCAGAGTGGAAGAAGTGCGGATAAATTTGCCGGACAGAAAGTAAACCGTTCTGACAACGGTCTGGTATTTCTTGATAAATACATTAACGCATTTATGTCCTTGAAAGTAGAACAGTATGTAGATCTTGGAACACATGGAATGTTCATCTGCAGCGTAACAGAGGCCAGAGTAGTCAGTGATCAGGAGACAATGAGCTATACTTACTATCAGAAGAACGTAAAACCAAAACCAGAGACAGAAGGCAAGAAAGGCTTTGTATGTAAAGTCTGCGGATATATCTACGAAGGCGACGAACTTCCGGAAGATTACATCTGCCCACTGTGCAAACATGGCGCAGTGGATTTCGAGCCGATTGGGTGATGTTAAGGAAAATAACGGAAATGATAGAAAACAGGCGGTGTAAAAACCGTCTGTTTTTGTATCAATGGAGATAATAAGTTGATATTTCAACTTGATAAACCGTGTTAAAATAGAAGAAAAATAAAATTTACAGAAATAACATTGTGAACAGGAAGGTAGGGTGAATACATATGATAACATTAAATGATTACTTATATTCCGGAGATACCGTATTAAAAATATTGCAGAATTATATAGAAGATCTGCGAAAAGATGCAAAGAAAAATCATAATGAAATTGATCTGATCCACTGTAACTTCCTGATCCAGATCAAGGAATTACTGGAACATAACGATTTCCTCACAGCCCAGTCACAGAAAATCAGAGAGTTTTATAAATATATGACAAAAGAGTATCCATTTCTGGCATTCACAGTAAAAGGAAGAATTAAATCATTGATTCGTGCTGAGGAGAAATTTAACGGGTATATAGTAGAGTATATTTATGACTATTACAGCAAACACGGAACTTATCCTCCAATTGCAGAGCTGAAGAACCGTTTAAGCTGCTTTCGGGACCTGATTGCTTATCGTATCGTGATCTCCCTGCCGAAATGCCACCTGGCGCCGGGACAGGACAGAGGTACAGAAGAATTGAAATATTTGTATGATATTGCAAATAAACTTCCGGGATTTCTTGAAGAAAGAGGCTTCACCGCAGAACCGGCGAACGGAGTAAAGTTAAGCCATTCCCCGTTACTGGATGACGTCGCGAAACCATATTACAGAGACTATATTTCAGAGAAAAAAGAGTCCGACTACCAGTCCTTACATATCACATTTTATGATAACAGCTCCCGCTCTTTCCTTGAAGTGCAGATCCGGACAAAAGATATGGATGATGTGGCAGAAATCGGCACGGCAAACCATCTGGGATATGAAAAGAAACAGGAAAGCGAACGCGCAAGAAGAGACGCAATCCCGCAGGGAGAGAGCGTCTGTTTCGACGAAGCCTACGAAAGAGGAATGCGCCTGTTAAACCTGGATCTCACACAGTTGGATGTGAATATGTTTGCAGCAGTAAGTAATAGTTTGATTAACGACGGGTGCGGGTTATACAGAGGTCGTCTGATTTTACCGTATGAACATCTGTCCAGATTTCAGAATGATCTGATTGACTGATGAGGGAGGCCTTTGTGCGAGGACGATATATGGATTACTGATAGTGAAGTATTGGGTTGAAGATAATTGAGGAAGACCTGGACTTCGGTTGTGAAGAGCGACCGAAAGGCATGCCAGTCATGGCAATAGTGACGCTTATGAATTCTTCAGGAGAAGAAATAAGGATAAAAGCAGAGGATGCCATGCTCTATGAATGCAACATCAATGAAGGGGACAAGGTTTGCTTTGATGTGAATAACAAGTTGGAAAAAGTAAAATAGAAATTATAGAAGAACCAGAGAATATATTTGGATAAAGAAAACTAATGGCTTTGACTGTTATCAGTCTGCACCATTGTTTTTTATCGCCTGGGTATAAAGGATGGACGGAGATCAAAAAGTACGGTTAAATCAGTATTAAAAATGATGCCCTGAAATCGGGAGTGGATGGAGAACGTTTGTTATGATCAGAAAGATGAAGAATATAAATATTAATAGAGTTGCTGACATATGGCTAAAGACCAATCTGAAAGCACATTATTTTATTCCTGAGCAATACTGGACAAGTAATTATGAATTAGTGAAGGAAATGTTGTTGCAAGCGGAAGTCTATGTGTATGAAGATAATAAAATGATTCAGGGATTTGTAGGACTAAGTAACGAATATATTGAAGGTATTTTTGTTTCTGATGAAATGCAGTCATCTGGTATAGGTAAACTTTTATTAGATTATATCAAGAATAAAAAAGTTAGATTACGATTAAATGTATATCAGAAAAATACCAGAGCTCTCTCTTTTTACCAAAGAGAAGGGTTCGATATCCAATGCGAAGGATTCGATGGTGCTACTGGTGAAAAAGAATACACAATGTTGTGGCAGCAGAAATAGAAAGCAGTTTTTGGGGGAGAATTTTATATGGAGTTCAAAAATAAAGTAGTGATTGTGACGGGAGGCGCGCAGGGCATTGGAAAGACTATTGCAGAGGAATTTCAGAAGCAGGGGGCTCTTATCTGCAGCATTGATAAGCAACTCGGAGTTTACTTTACCGGTGATCTTGCACAGCAGGATACATTAGAGAAATTTGCTCAAAAGGTGATTACCGAATATGGTCATGTGGATTATCTTATCAATAACGCATTACCGTTGATGAAAGGAATTGACAACTGCTCTTATGAAGAATTCAATTATGCATTAAAAGTAGGTGTTGCAGCACCATTTTATCTGACCAAACTATTTCAGCCATATTTTTCTGAAGGAGCTGCCATTGTCAATATTTCATCTTCCCGTGACCGCATGAGTCAGCCTCAAACAGAAAGTTACACCGCAGCAAAAGGCGGAATTTCAGCATTAACTCATGCGTTGGCAGTCAGCCTTGCAGGAAGAGTACGAGTCAATTCAATCTCTCCGGGATGGATAGATACTGACTTTACCGAATATACAGGAGCAGATGCAGTGCAGCAGCCGGTTCATCGTGTGGGAAATCCCATGGATATTGCCAATATGGTACTGTTTCTTTGCTCTGAAAAAGCAGGCTTTATCACAGGTGAAAACATCTGCATTGACGGTGGTATGACAAAACAAATGATTTATCATGGTGATTGTGGGTGGAGATTTGACATCTAACAGGGAGTAACCACTAAAGGTTTGCTTGCTAAGATAAAAGAATAATTCCATTGACGTAAAATTTATATATACAATGCCTCAGTTTTGGGATAGAATATCATTACTAAAAAATGTGCAGATGAACGGAAATAAAGCCGGTATAGGATTTTGCTATCCCGTACCAGCGATTTATACAGGAGATATCATGAAAATTACTTACATTAATCATAGTGGATTTTTAGTTGAGACTAGAGACTGTTACTATATTTTTGATTATTACGAGGGTGAATTACCGCACCTTGACAAGGAAAAAGAAGTAATTGTTTTTTGCAGCCACTTCCATGAGGATCATTTTAACCCACAAATCTTTGGGCTTCTTGATGATATGGGGATGACTTATCAGGCAGTCTTGGCGAATGATATACGAAAAAGAAATCATTTATCGGATATGAAGATCACATATGTTTATCATGATCAAACTTATAATCTGGATCATGATACCAGAGTCGATACATTGCTGTCTAACGATAGTGGTGTCGCATTTATTGTCAAAACAAAGGAAGGTACTATTTATCATGCCGGTGACTTAAACGACTGGTATTGGGATGGTGAGCCGAAAGCTGACAACCAGAGACTTACTTCAGCATATCGTGCGGAGATCAGGAAAATTAAGGGTATGCATTTTGACGCTACATTTGTTCCCTTAGATCCGAGACAGGGAGATCACTATGCCGACGGGATCCTGTATTTCCTTAAAAATGTAGATTGCAATGTCATTTTTCCAATGCATTACTGGAATGATGCCAATGTAATTAAGCGGTTTATTACTGAATATCCGCAATATAAGTCACGTATTAGAAACACAGAATATACAAAAGGAGAAGAACTATGAAATTTAAGATGATTCACGAAAACTACAATGTATCAGACCTGGACCGATCTATTAAATTTTACAACGAGGCCCTTGATCTGCACGAAGTGAGAAGAAAGACTACAGATGATTTTATTATTGTGTATCTGAGCAACGATGTAAGTGATTTTGAGTTGGAACTTACCTGGCTTAAAGATCATCCACAGCCGTATAATCTGGGTGAATGCGAATTCCACCTGGCATTTAAGGCAGAGGATTATGAGGCAGCGCACAAGAAGCACGAAGAGATGGGGTGCATTTGCTTCGAAAATGAAGCGATGGGAATCTATTTCATTGTAGATCCAGATGGATACTGGCTTGAGATTCTGCCGTAAAGCTGGTTGAGAAATCGTAGAAATCATGTTGATCAGATGTTCAGAGGACTTTAAGGGGGATGTGTTATCATGAGAACTATAGGTAATATCCTTTGGTTTATATTTGGAGGATTGCTGGGTGGACTGGCATGGGTTTTTGCAGGATGCATATGGTGTATTACAATTATTGGAATTCCGGTAGGCCTGCAATGCTTTAAATTTGCAACTTTGGCATTCTGGCCGTTTGGAAAAGAAATCGTGTATGGAAATGGTATGTTTTCATTCTTGGTAAATCTCATATGGATTGTATTTTTTGGCTGGGAAATGGCGCTTGGAAATCTGATAGTTGGTTGTATATGGTGTATTACGATAGTTGGAATTCCGTTTGGAAAGCAGTTTTTCAAGATGGCAAGACTTTCTTTCATGCCATTTGGTGCCAGTGTGATAGGGTAGAATACAAAAATTTAAGGAGTCATTTGAGAGAATGATTCAAATGCTATTGGGAATCATAAGTAAAGTTATTAATACATAATAAGAAAAAACAATAGTATTTGTAAGGCGTCAGTGGAGTATTCTACTGGCGTTTTTATTTAACATATTGGATTTACGAAGAATGCCTATCAAAGCGAAAAATTGTTAGAACAAGCTGAAATTCCAGAATCTTATTTATGACAAGTGTATTACAAGCACTTGCTGCAAAGCAGATTGAAGTAGGAACAAGAAAACAGCAGAGCCACGAACAGAAGAGTGGAAGAAAGCATTATGAATTTTCCTTATAATTATATGTATTTCGAAGAATTGCTTCCGGAAAGTTTTCCCACCGAATTATGAGTCTGTGTAGTATAATTAATAATAACAGTATATTCTGACTTACATTGTTGTAAATAGGAATGATACATAATAGGGAGATGGGTTTAATGTTAAAAAATGGGATATACGAACAGATTGTTAATACGAGAATAAATAAAGAACTGCAGCAGCTTGATCGTGAAAAATATGATATAGAATTAGAAAAGCTTGATGGAGAGGATGCAAGACGTATTCTTACCATATACATATCATATGTCATAAATCAGGCTTTGCAATACTTAAGAGACAGTTTCCCGTCATCTAAAGAAAATGAATCGTTACTGGCACAAATTCGCTTATGTAATGAAATCGTTCAGGAAATAGCAGAGCATACGAATGAACCTGAATTTGAGGATAATATCATTCTTGAAAAAGGAGAAGTATTGACCTCATTATATGAAAAAATGAATTCAGCAAGAAGTATTAATACAATTAAAGTTGTGCATCCGGAAACGTCAATTGTAGAGAATGCCTTGTTTACAGGATCTAAAAATGAGCCAAGTATGCTTTCGGAATTGAAGAAAGAAATCTTGTCCTCTGATTCTATTGATCTTTTGGTTTCATTTATTAAGTGGAGTGCAATACGTCCACTTCTTGTGGAATTGACTGCATTCACGAAACGAGAGGGTGTTCGTTTACGTGTGATTGCAACGACTTATACACAGGCTACAGATTATAAAGCGATTGTTGCTCTTGCAGAGCTTCCAAATACGGAAGTGAAGATTAATTATGAAACGAATCATGCACGTATGCATGCAAAATCTTATTTGTTTAAAAGAGACACTGGATTTTCAACTGCATATATTGGCTCATCAAATCTTTCAAATCCAGCTTTGACTGGGGGATTGGAGTGGAATGTGAAGGTGACTGAGAAAGAGTCATTTGATATTGTGAAAAAGTTTTCGGTTTCCTTTGAGAGCTACTGGAATGATGCCTCTTTTGAAACCTTTGACCCTGAAAACCCAGACTGTCATGAAAAGCTGAAAAAAGAATTAACGAGGGCTACATTTGATAGAAAGTCAAAACGTAGTCTTCAAGTTTCGATTCGACCATATGCATATCAGCAGGAAATTTTGGATAATCTTGCTGCAGAACGAGAAGTATACGGACATTATCGTAATCTGGTTTCTGCAGCGACAGGTGTTGGAAAAACAATTATTGCGGCATTTGATTATAAAGCTTTTAAGGAGAAGAACCCAAGAGCACGCTTGTTATTTGTGGCTCACAGAAAGGAGATTCTCGAACAGAGCATTCAGAAATTCCAGGAAGTTTTGAATGACTTTAATTTTGGTGAGTTGTACGTAGATGGTTATAAACCAACGGATATTGAGCATCTGTTTATCAGTATCCAGTCATTCAATTCTGCAAAGCTTTCTCAGTGGACAAGCAAGGACTATTATGACTTTATCATAGTGGATGAATTCCACCATGCAGCAGCTGATTCTTATCAGGAATTACTGGCATACTATGAGCCGAAGATTCTATTAGGATTGACTGCTACTCCTGACCGAATGGATGGTAAGGATATCCTGAAGTATTTTGATGGACGTATTGCATCAAAATTACTGTTGGGTGAAGCGATTGATCGAAATCTGTTAAGTTCTTTTCAGTATTTTGGTGTAACAGATGACACAGATTATAGGAATTTCAAATGGACGCGTGGTAAATATGATGTGTCAGAGCTGGAAAAAGTATATACGGCAGATACAAGACGTTGCGCTTTGATTTTAAACAGTGTAAAAAAATATGTGACAGATATTTCGTCTGTGAAGGGTCTTGGATTTTGTGTCAGTGTTGCTCACGCAAATTACATGGCGAAATATTTTAATGATAAAGGAATCCCGTCCATTGCATTATCTTCGAAAAGTGCAGACGATATTCGAAATGATGCAAAAACAGATTTGTTAAGTGGAAAGATAAACTTTATTTTCGTTGTGGATTTGTATAATGAGGGCGTGGATATACCGGCTATAGACACCGTCTTATTCTTGAGGCCAACAGAAAGTGCGACTGTATTTTTACAGCAGCTAGGACGAGGGTTACGTTTAAGTCCAGGGAAAGATTGCCTTACGGTTCTTGATTTTATTGGACAGGCAAACAAAAAGTATAATTTTGCAATGAAATTTGAGGCAATTGTAGGGAAAGGCCGAAAATCCATTCGCAAACAGGTGGAGGATGGATTCAGCAATCTGCCAAGAGGTTGCTATATCGAACTTGAAAAGTATGCAAAAGAATATATTCTGGAGAACCTGAAGCAGACAGATAATAACAAAAGAGCACTGATTGAAATGGTGAGAACCTTTGAAGAAGATACCGGATTACCGCTTAATCTGGAAAACTTTTTGCTGGAATATAATATGTCTCTGTATGATTTCTATCAGAATACAGGTGCCAGATCTTTGTTCCGCTTAAAAAAGTGGGCCGGCATTATTGAAGATGACAGAGATGTAGATGATAAAATTTACAGTATGATGACCGGATTTTTCCATGTGAACTCAGCCAGACTACTGGATTATTGGATTAGATATATTGACGGTAATAAAGTTGCAAATAGCGAAGAAGAACGCATTATGCGAAATATGCTTTATTACACATTTTATAAAAAGAATCCGGCTAAATGCGGTTTCCAAAGTATCGATGAAGGAATTGAGTCAGTCCTAAAGGAAACTTTTGTAAGAGATGAAGTTCTGCAGATTTTGAAATACAATCGTAAGCATATCAGTTTTGTTGCTGGGAGAAATGAATACTCTTATCTTTGTCCTCTGGATTTACACTGCCGTTATAACACAAATCAGATTATGGCTGCATTTGGATTATTTACAGAGACAGAATCACCGGAATTCAGAGAGGGTGTAAAACGTTTTGAAGACAAAAAAACAGATATCTTTTTTATTAATCTGAACAAATCAGAGAAGGATTTCTCTCCATCTACTATGTATGAGGATTATGCAATTAACGATAAGCTCTTTCATTGGCAAAGCCAAAGTCAGGATAGGCAAGCGAGTGCAAAAATACAGAGATATATTAATCACAAGAATACAGGTGATATCATATCATTATTTGTTCGTGAATTTAAAAGGCTTGGTTCATATACAGCACCATATACTTTTTTAGGAAATGCAGATTATGTGAAGCATGAAGGAGAGAGACCTGTCAGTTTCGTATGGAAGCTGCATAATTCGATTCCTGCGAATATGCTTCCAAAGGCAAACAAGAGCATTGCTTTGTAATTCTATGTGATTAGAAATAAAAAGATGTGCGTACTCTCTTGACAAATTCGGGAACAGGAAAGATATATGCATCCGCACTTGCTATGCGTGAGCTTGGCTTCAAAAGAGTGTTGTTTCTGGTTCATCGTGTGACACTTGCGAAGCAGGCTAAAAAATCTTTTGAAAAAGTTTTTGATAAGAAAGTGACAATGGGATTGGTGGAAGCCAGAAATGCCCGGAAAGAAGATAATCGTGGACGTATGCAGCCGATCACGAAAGTAACGATGAAAATGCAGCATCCAGTGAGAGAAGATTTATTACGGTATTTACAGTCAAATATTACAGCATAAATGATTTGAGGTACGAAACAGATGAAGACTATAAAAGTAGTTGCAGCAGTTATCTGTGACAATATGAAAGAAAAGAATAAAATTTTTGCAACGGCTCGTGGTTACGGTGAGCTGAAAGGCGGCTGGGAGTTTCCAGGAGGAAAAATTGAAGCAGGAGAAACACCTCAGGAAGCATTAAAGCGAGAAATCATGGAAGAACTGGATACAGAAATTAAGGTAGGGGATTTGATTGACACTATAGAGTATGATTATCCCACCTTTCACCTTTCCATGGATTGCTTCTGGGCAGAGATCACAGCCGGTCATCTGGAACTGAAAGAAGCGGAAGCCGCAAAATGGCTTACGAAGGATCAACTGGACAGCGTTGCCTGGCTACCGGCAGATGTCACTTTGATAGAGAAAATTCGAAGGAACATGGAGAACTGATTTCTAATATTATTTTCGGAGGAATAGCTATGATATACACAGTAAAACGAATTGAGGAAGACCTGGACTTCGGTTGTGAGGAACGACCGAAAGGCATGCCAGTCATGGCAATAGTGACGCTTATGAATTCTTCAGGAGAAGAAATAAGGATAAAAGCAGAGGATGCCATGCTCTATGAATGTAACATCAATGAAGGGGACAAGGTCTGCTTTGATGCAAATAACAAGTTGGAAAAAGTAAAATAAAAATTGTAGAAGAAACAGAGAATATATTTGGATAAAGAAAACCAATGGTTTTGACTGTTATCAGTCTGCACCATTGGTTTTTTAGTTCAGCTAATTCCTGAACAGTAATGGTTGTTGGAATTTTTGTACAGCCATTTGGTGTAAACTGATAACATTAGAAAAAGAAATCAAAAGCGAGAGATAAAATGGGGAAAGAATGCTATATAACTCTTATTCAATAAATATACATTGACAAGTATCTATGCGTATGATAAATTAACACATAGACAAACGTCTATGCGAGGTGGCAAAAATGGAAACAAGAGATATGATACTGATATGTAAAGCATTATCGGATACAAATAGGCTGGAGATTGTTCAGATGCTGTCAGACGGAGAAAAATGTGGATGTAAGATTCTGGATAAATTCAATATCACGCAGCCTACTTTATCACATCACATGAAAATATTGGTCGACTGTGAGCTTGTAAATGATCGTAAGGAAGGTAAGTGGCATCATTATTCTCTGAATAAAAAAGTAATAAGAGAGGTAAGTTCATTTATTGAAGCTTTGGGAAGGTAGGAAATGGAAATGAAAGAAGAATGTATTATATGTAAAGCTCCACTTGTATATCTTGAAAAAGATGAAATGATGGAGTGTGTGTTATGCCATAAAAAGGAATTAAGCAAAACCCGATGTGAGCAGGGCCATTATGTATGTAATGAATGCCATACAAAAGGAATGGATGTAATTATAGACATATGTCTTAGTGAAATATCTAAGAATCCGATAGAAATTATAAGAAAAATGATGGAACAGCCATTCTGTCATATGCATGGACCAGAGCATCATGTTATGGTTGGTTCAGCGCTCCTTGCTGCATATAAAAATGCAGGTGGTGAGATTGATTTGCCGGAAGCTCTGCTTGAAATGATGAATCGAGGAAAAGCTGTTCCGGGTGGCGTATGTGGATTCTGGGGTGCTTGTGGTGCTGGAATTAGTACAGGAATGTTTATATCAATAATCTCAGGAGCGACTCCACTTAAAAATGAACCTTGGGGTCTGGCTAATAAAATGACTTCCAAGGCACTTGATGCAATCGGGAGCATTGGTGGACCAAGATGTTGTAAAAGAGATTCTTATATGGCCATAATCTCAGCGATTGACTATGTGGCAGAGAATTTCAATATACAAATGGAAAAGCCTGTTATAAAGTGTATTCATTCTGATAAGAACAATCAATGTATTAAGGAGAGGTGCCCATTTCATGAATAAGAAAAAAGTCGCATTTATCTGTGTTCATAATTCATGCCGTAGTCAGATAGCAGAGGCATTGGGAAAACATCTGGCATCAGATATATTTGAAAGCTATTCGGCCGGAACAGAGACAAAGCCTCAGATTAATCAGGATGCCGTTCGTGTCATGAAAGAGATTTATGGAATAGACATGGAAGCAAATGGTCAGTATAGTAAGCTGATTGCTGATATCCCAGATGTTGATATCGCAATATCAATGGGCTGTAATGTGGGATGTCCTTTTATTGGAAGAGCATTTGATGATAACTGGGGACTTGATGATCCAACGGGGAAATCAGATGATGATTTTAAGGCTATAATACAGCGGATTGAGGAGAATATCTTTGAGTTAAAGAAAAGGTTGAATGAGAACAAATAGAATACCTGCAGAACAAAATGGCAGCTTATCAGCTTTATGACACAGGACTTACTGTGACAAAGGAAGATAAGCTGCTTTCCTTATCTATCTGCAAGTATTCCAGTAGGATTCCTGTTTTGAGACAAATGTCCGGAAGGTGGGTAACCACTTCCTGTCCTTGCTATTCTCTATCTTCAGCTGTTAAATGCAAAAATAATCCAGGAAGTTTAGTCTTTTGGTTGTCGGGATTTTTGTACAGCCATTTGGTGTAAACTGATAGCATTAGAAAAAGAAATCAAGGGGGACTGGCAGATGAAAGGTTATAACACAAGCAACGGATACATGGGATACGTAGAAGGCAAATACATTTTATTTGCCAGTGAACGAGAATATTTCGAGTTTATGCACTACAGGGGTTATATCTATGTTATACTTGAGTTGGTATTAAAGGATTTAGTGAGGACTTGATTGATGCTGTAAAATTAATCTTGAGCCGATGAGAAAGATTTCCGGTCAGGATAAATAAGAATTAGAAATTAAATACAGGAGAAAATAAATGGTAAAGCAAATTGTAAGAGACATTTTCTTTTTAGGCCAGCCATCCAAGCCAGCCACAAAAGCAAATATCCAGATTGGGAAGGATCTGCAGGACACACTGCAGGCGAACCGGGAACGGTGCGTTGGTATGGCTGCAAATATGATTGGTGTAAGGAAGAATATCATCATTGTGAATATGGGATTTATAGATGTTGTTATGTTTAACCCGGTGATTGTTTCAAAGCATGATATGTATGAGACGGAAGAAGGCTGTCTGTCCTTGGATGGTGTTCGTAAGACGAACAGATACCAGGAAATAGAAGTAGAGTATTATGACTTTAACTGGAAAAAACAGCGCCAGAAATTGTCGGGATGGACTGCGCAGATCTGCCAACATGAGATTGATCATTTGTCTGGAAAGATTATATAACATGGAAATAGATGTGTTATGAGGTGATAAAAAATTGTATTTTGAGAGGAGGATCTTATAAATGCTGAACATTATTTATGGAGATGTGAAAAACAGTATTTATAATACAAGTATTTATTTTAAAAATAGTTATGAACCAGAATGGCTTGATGCAGAACTGGCGAAAAAGATGATTAAAGATATTGATGATTCAGAAGTATTGAGTGGTGAATGCATTAATAGTCCGATGTTGGGACAGATTCCCCCTGAAAGATTGTCAGGAGGAGTGAAAACATTGTTGCTGATTTTAAATGAAACGGATCGGATTTTCAATGCCTCGACCTGTGGTGATAATTGTGCAAAATGGATATTGGAAATAGGCAGGATTAAAGACGTTACCATTAATCTCAGACATATGATGAGTTTTGGAAAAGACACGAAATTTGAGATAAAAGTTCAAAATGGAGGAGAAACGGTCCATTCAATGAAGGAACTTGTTCCTATAGCAAATAAGTATTTAAATGAAATGAAACCGGAGTAGTGATTATGAAAGATTCACATAGAATCATTATAGAATCCAGAAAAGTGAAATGTGAATTTTGTAATTCATAGGAATATATGGTGCGGACAGTGGTGTATTTCTTTCCTGTGACTACCCCTGTAATACCCAGTTTTTGGACCTTTGACATGATAGCTGTCACCCGTTATACTCTTATGACATGGCAATGATGGACCAGGTGATCAAGGATTGCTGTAGCGGCCAGCTTGCCGGTAAATAGTTCATCCCATCTGCCAATGGGCAGGTTTGTGGTGATAATGAGGGAGCTTTTTTCATATCTTTGGCGAATGATCTGAAAGAAAAGGCTCTCTCTTTCTTTAGCCATTTTTAAATATGACAGTTCATCAATTATCAAAAGCGGGATCTTATTGATCCGTTTCAGGGTTTCTTTCAGACACCCATTCTGCATATCCTCATACAGCTGATCGACCAGTTCTTTTGCATTTTCAAAGAGAACTTTGTAGCCGGCTTAGCGTGCGTTTCGGCTAATACCAGTGGCAATCTGTTTCTACTTTACAAGCTTTCTCTACAGCATCAGCAGCGATGGGTTGAAGCTTTTTGGAATCAAGATAGGCTTCACAGACCTCTTTTGTTTTGACGGTTTAAGTTTTGTTGTGATAATTTGACAGGTTCTGATTGTGGAAAAGTATGGTGACAGGGAAAGAGAAAAAGGGTATAATAGTTTTGTGAAATCGAAACTTGCAGAGATAACCAATAATAGGAAGGATGTTTTAATGATTCTTATTCGGGGAATAAAAGGTGAGTCATATGCTCGAAGAATTGAAAAAGGAATTGTTGATTGCAGAGATGTTTTGTCAGCCTTACTGCAACCACCAGTAACAGGTTATGAATATTCGGATTATTATGAAAAGAATTTAGTGAAAGCATTAACTTATTTTACAAATGAAGATGTGAAAAGTATCCATAATCCTAGATTTTTGCACTCTATATTACTTGATTACTATATTCCACACATTTATTTGACATATTTTCATATTTTAAATGAGCGTTCTGACAAGAGGTATACTCTGGAATCATGTTTTTGAAGGCTTGATTTATATAAGATTATTCCATTTCGTACAAAGAGGAGAATATTTTTAATGATCTTCCATGGATGTGCCAAGAATTTCCAGAGTATCAATATCCTTTGAGAGATATTCCAGGTATAACTGACCAAGACTACTTAAAGGTATTTGAGCAATAGTCAGGTAACCAATATGAAGCAGTCCGATATCATTTTCCAGAGACTTTGCGATAATATTTCCCATCCCCTTATGAAATGCATCTGCGTTACTGTTAGGAAGATCCGGACCAATACTGAAACAGTCTGTTTTTCGAACAAGAGCAATCTTTGTGCAGCGGTCACTGACATGGACATTTTTATTTAAAAGCTTGTAAAACAGCGGTTCTTCTGAGAAATGGGAAGTTTCCAATTCCTGGTCGTAAGTAACGAAAGGATATTTTTCCAGATCCTTTATAGAAAGGACAGGAAGAGAAGCCAGTGGATGACCAAAACGGAGAAACACATAATTTTTGACACTTTTGATTTCATGAAATTCAATATCATAAGAAGAAAATAAAGTCTGCATGCTGCGCATATGAGGTTCGTGTATTGCTACAACTCCCAGTTCACTTTTTCTTCCTGCTACGTCATGGATAACTGAATTAGTATCGCATTCGCGGATTGCAATATCATAGGTTGGAGAGTTAATTTCTGCTAAAAAGCTGGTAAAGGCCCGCACTGCAGATGGAAGATGCTGACAGGATACTGAAAAACGCATAGGCAGCGATTTCCTTGCATGGTAGCGTTGCTCAAGATACTGAGACTGTTCTACAATTTCTTTGGCATATTTAATAAAGTCTTCTCCATCGTAGGTAAGGGAAACGCCACGATTTGTCCGTTTAAAAATAGTAATACCCAGATCAGATTCCAGCTCTTTTACAGCAGCAGAAAGTGTAGACTGAGAAACAAAGAGATTTTTTGCTGCTTTAGAAAATGAATGACTGTTGGAAATTTCCAGCATATATTTCAGATTTTGCAATGTCATAGATAAAAACTTCCTTTCTGTGAATTATGCTATCAGAAAAATTGATTGCTGGCAATAGAAATTATATTAAATTAAAGTAAGAAATGTTTCTTGTAATCGATTAATCTGCATGATATAGTAGAACAGACAATTAAAGCAGAATATTTTATGGAATCCGGTCAAATGCCGGAGCGGTGCCGCCACTGTAGGATGGAGCATTCATAAAAATACACTGGGATTTCCGGGAAGTATATGAATGTGAAGAAGTCAAGCCAGGATACTTGGATATTTTGCCGGAACCCCGATTTAACGAGTCATTAAAAAGGGTGAGCTGCGGATAAGTTTTTTGCGCCCTTTTTTGTGATGAAAAGGGTGCTTTTTTATTTTACAGATAAGGAGATAAGGAATGAAAAAAAGATCAAAGTTTCTTGCCATGTTACTGTCGACAGCAGTAGCTGTTTCCTCACTTACAGGAATCAGCGTATTTGCAGCTGACAAAACATCTGGAGAGGAGGAAACCAGAACAGTTGTAGACGCCACCGGAGCAGAAGTAGAAGTGCCTGCACATCCGAAGAGAATTGCAGTTCCAGCAATGGTTCTGCCAAATATGGTTTATGCATTACAAGGAAATGCAGAGAATATGGTATCTATTCCACCGGCAGCATATTCAGGATGGGAAATGTCTATTTTGAAAGATCTGGCTCCGGAACTGGAAGATGTAGATACTACAATGGTAAATGATGACTTTTCAGTAAATGTAGAAGCTCTTGCAGATGCAGATGTGGATTTAGTACTGAACTGGGATTCAGAGACTGACCAGGCAGCGCAGTTAAAGGCATTGGGAATTCCATGTGTACTTGTGTCTTCTGCAAAAGATATGGACGGCCTGAAAAATCTGGTTACTATGCTGGGAGATGCATTAAACTGCGAGGATCGTGCAAAACAGGCAACAGACTGGTATGATGAAACTATGGATTATTTCAACAGCAAGGCAGATGAGGTTGCTGCTTTATCAGAGGATGAAATGCCAAGAGTTCTTCATTTTCAGAATGTACATGAGATGACCTGTTATACAGGTGGGATTAATACTTATATTACAACACTTGAAGGTGGACAGAATTTCACACTTCCTGAAGACATTACAGAACCTTCAATGGAAACAATCCTAGAATATGATCCGGAGATTATTTTTATCAGTAATTTCGATGATGTAACTCCGGAAGATTTCTATGAGAACAAACTGGAAGGACAGGATTGGAGTAACGTGAGTGCTGTTAAAAATCATAAGGTTTATAAAGTTCCATGTGGATTATACCGCTGGGCTCCGCCAAATGCATTTGAAAAACCACTTTATATGAAATGGACAGCATCCATTGTACAGCCGGAAATCTTTTCTGATTATGATATCAGAACAGAAATCAGCGATTTCTATAAAGATTATTATGGATATGAGCTCAGTGATGAGCAGTTGGACAGCCTTTTGAGACTGGATTTAAATAAATAAACAGAAAAGAGACAATTACATTGAAGGATAACAAAAAACATAAAAAAGCAGAGTATGGAATACTGATTACCGGACTGATCATACTGTTGGCAGCTACATTTGTCATTGCGTTGTGTGCAGGACAATACAGCGTTTCTGTTCCGGAAGTGACCAAGATACTTGCATCCCGATTTGTAAATGTGACAAAGACATGGAGCAACACGGCAGAAGGCGTAGTATTTACACTACGCCTTCCGCGTATTATAGGAGCAGTGTTAGTTGGCAGTGCATTATCCTTATCAGGAGCTGCTTATCAGGGAGTATTTAAGAATCCGCTGGTTGCGCCGGATCTCCTGGGTGTTTCTTCTGGTGCATGTGTAGGTGCATCAGTGGCAATTTTGTTACATTTAAATTCATTTGGTGTGCAGGCAATGGCATTTGTGGCGGGGATTTTGGCAGTTGGACTTACTTTATTTATTCCACGCCTGATAAAGAATACGAATATGACGATGCTGGTATTGTCAGGAATCATTGTCAAAGGGATCATGGATTCTGTAATGGGAATCATCAAATATGTTGCAGATCCGGAGACAGAACTGCAGTCTATTACTTATTGGCAGCTGGGCAGTCTGACAAAGGTATTGCCAAAAGATTTGTTTACTGTAGGACCGGTGATTGTTGCAGCATCAGTGATTATTTTTCTTCTCAGATGGAGGATTAATATTCTTTCACTGGGAGACAGAGAAGCAAAGACATTGGGCGTTTCAGTTACAGTTGTTCGAAACTTTATTATAATCTGTGCGACATTATTGACGGCATCTGCAGTATGTATCAGTGGAACGATTGGATGGATCGGACTTGTGATTCCGCATTTTGCACGAATGCTTACGGGTCCGGATAATACGAAAGTGATTCCCGCCAGTATTTTAATGGGAGCTATTTTTATGGTAGTCATTGATACTCTGGCAAGAGCTTTGACAAGTGTAGAACTTCCGCTGAGTATTCTGACCGGAATTATTGGTGCACCATTTTATATTATTATACTTGCCAGACAAAGGATGAAATTATCATGATATTAGATGTACAGGATTTATCATTTCGATATAGTAAAAATACGAAACCTATTTTTTATAATGTAAATCTCCAGATGGAAAAGGGAGAAATTCTCACAATTCTTGGCGCCAATGGTGCAGGAAAATCAACGCTTTTAAATTGTCTGGCAAATATTTTGGAACCTTATTCCGGAAAGATTCTGGTAAATGGAGCCTCTATTCATGATATGAGTCTGAAAAAAGCTGCACAGCTGATTGGTTATGTACCGCAGAACCATGCTCCGGTATATGACTATTCAGTGAGAGATTTTATAGTAATGGGAAGGGCTCCGCATCTGGGAATGCTGGAAAAGCCATCGGAAAATGACTATGCGATCGTGGATGAAGTTATACGGGAACTGGGAATTGAAAAGCTTGCTGATAAAGCATATACACAGATCAGCGGCGGAGAACGACAGCAGGCACTGATCGGACGTGCTATTGCACAGCAGCCGGAGATTATTATGTTTGATGAACCGACCAATCATCTTGATTATGGAAATCAGCTTCGTATGGTCCATAAGATAAAAAATCTTTCTAAGAAAGACTATACGGTTATTATGACAACCCATATGCCAGATCATGCAATGATGATAGGCGGAAAAACAGCTATTCTTGGCAGGGATGGAACATTGAAAGTAGGAAAGACAGAAGAAATTATTACAGAAAAGAAACTCGAGGAACTTTATCAGGTAAAAACCCGAATTGTATATATTCCGGAAGTTGGAAGAAAGGTTTGTGTGGTAGCGGAACAATGAAAATCAGAAGAGTTGCTTTTTACGGTAAAGGTGGGATTGGAAAATCAACAATTGCTTCTAATGTATCTGCATTACTGGCTATGCAGGGGAAAAAGGTTCTGCATATAGGATGTGATCCTAAGGCAGATTCTACCAGACTTTTGTGTAAAGAACGGATAAAAACAGTTCTTGAGGTACTTGAAGAAAATGATTGTCCGAAGAGAGAGGATCTGGTGCATAGATCAGAATCTGGTGTCTGGTGTGTGGAATCCGGTGGTCCGGAAGCGGGAAATGGATGTGCCGGTATGGGAATTATTACTGCTATGAAAGAACTGGAACGCCTGGGAGTATTTGAGGAAGACTGGGACGTAGTTATTTATGATGTTCTGGGAGATGTGGTATGTGGCGGATTTTCCGTGCCAATGAGACAGAGATATGTAGATAGAGTTTATATTGTATCTTCTGCGGATTTTATGTCTTTATATGCTGCGAATAATATATTAAAGGGTGTTGTGAACTATTCAGATGAAAGGAATCTGCTGGGAGGCTTTGTATTTAATCATATTCGCGAGCAGGAAGAAGAATGTATAGCAGAGGAGTTTACAAACCGGGTCAAAGGAAGAATGGCAGCAATTGTCAGAGAAAGTAAAGAACTGAAGCTGGCTGATTTCAGAAAAGAGATTTATACTCAAAATATGTCAGCTCCAGACAGTGAAAATTGGAAAGCGTTTTGCAGACTTTCAGAAGATATTTGCAGGACAGATGAGAGAAGCGTAAGCAGATCACAAAATAAAGCACAGGAAGTACTTCCCATTCCATTAAATGTAGATGAGATAGAAAAATTTGGTATGGAACTGAGCAGGAAATTGGATAAATTATGAGAGGTTTTGAAATTGAGAGAACATTGGATGAGGATACCTGTTCAATGGAAACGCTACCGGAAAAAATTCTGAAAGTCCCGGGAATCGCACTTGTAGCAGCCGGTACTCCTGCATGTCTGATAGGCCTGTATGATTCAGCGGCAAGAATCAATTCATTGGATCGTTTATTTCTTTGTCAAATATCTTCTGTAGAGTACAGTCTGGGAAAACAGGGAAAGAAAATATGGGAGGCAGTAGAACTGGCAGCAAATACAGAAGGAATTAGAGGAGTGATTATATATTCTTCCTGTATGGAAGTTCTGACAATGTGGGATTTTCAAAGAGAAAAAAAGAAAATTCAATGTAAAGTACCAGTGGAAATTCTGTACAGAGGACCACTTGTAAAAAGACTGGCTACACCATTAGAAGAATTGAAAATGATTTTTGACAGATGGAATATTGAAATTGATGAGTTAAATGAAAAGAAGTCTCATAGTTTGGAAAGTATGGAATCAGAGGAATCGTTATGTAAAAAAATAAATACAAACAGAAATATGCATGCAGTCAAACCATCTGAAATTCAAGAACCCTATTTTATACAGGAAATCAGGAATCTTGCACATAAAGAATGTGATATCTTACTATTTACCCCGGGCGGCTGCACCAGCTCTCTGAAACGTTTGCCAATCAATAACCTGAAAAATGTATGGAACACAAGATTTACTGACTATGTTCTAAGTCAGGGAAACATTATTCAGATTTCAAAGGAAATAGAACAAAAATTTCCACAAAAGAGACCGCTTTACCTGTTGGAAGCAGCAATACCAAGATTTACAGGAATTAATTTGGATAAGATTGCAGATAATCTCAGAAAGGCAGGAAAGGAAGTTTATTATATTCCGGAAGACAAATACAGATAAAATAGAAATCTCTTTGACGGGAGTTAAGAAAGCTGACTTGGTTATGAGCAAGTAGTAAAGCGGATTGCGAATATCCGTTTGACTAGAAGGTGTAGAGGATGATGTGCTGTAGAAGCAGCAGAACCATTGAGGGATAGTTGTCCAATGGTTCTGCTTTTTACTGTCTGTATTGATGAAGTTGCTTAATGTAACTGGAACACAACAGTTTCGTAAGGTTTGAGTACAAGTGTTCCAATTCCGTATTCAACTTCATTTTCTCCGTAATTGGAAATAATTACGGGAGTGTTGCACGGTAATTCAATATCTTCAGCGCCATAATGGAATTTCTGCATGGATGCAGAGAAATTATGCACTGCCAGCCATGTCTCGTTCTGCCAGCTTCTGGTGTAGGCAATAATCGGTCCCTCTTCCGGACAGCAGAGTTTGAAATCTCCATGAGCCATTATCGGGTGTTTTTTGCGTAGTGCGATAAGATTCTGGTAGAATCTGAAAACGGAAGAGTCATCATTCATCTGGCTTTCTGCGTTAATGAGCTTATAGTTCGGATTGACACCAAGCCATGGAGTATGCTCAGAAAATCCGCCGTTTGGACTGTCGTTCCACTGCATAGGAGTTCTTGCATTATCACGGCTGATACTTCTGGATTCTGCCAGTGCTTCTTCAGGAGAAGTTCCCTGTTCGATCATGGTTTTATAGTAATTGCGGGTATCGATATCATCGTAATCATCGATAGATGGGAAGGCAACATTGGTCATTCCCAATTCTTCGCCCTGGAAAACAAAGGGGGTACCGGGAAGTGTGTGCAGATAACATGCCAGCATTTTTGCAGATTCTGACCAGAATTCTCTGTCATTTCCGTAAAGGGAAACCTGACGCGGTTTGTCGTGATTACTTAAAAATCTTGCCCACCATCCGTCTTTTTTCAGGATTTCATAATCTTTCTTAAGATCACGTTTCATTTTCTCTGGTGACCATGTCTGGATTTCAACAATCGGAGGGACAAATGGAATGGCCATGTTAAATTCTTTGCTTGCTGCGCTGGAATAGTTGATGGCATCCTGTTCATTGTTGATATTAACTTCTCCTACACTCATCAGATTGTCGGGAGTCATTGTTTCTGCAACCATTTCACGGATGTAGCGGTGGGTTCCCTCCAGATTTACACACGCTACAGTACCAATGGGTTCATTCATATCTGCACGTCCGTCCAGTCCTTTGTCAAGATAACTGATGGCATCAATGCGATATCCGTCAACACCTTTCTCATTCCAGAAACGGATAATATCAAAAATTTTCTCTTTAGTTTCTGGATTATCCCAGTTCAGATCCGGCTGTTCTTTGGCAAAGAAATGGAGATAGTATTGTCCACGTTCCGGAACATATTCCCAGGCGCTTCCGCCAAATACGGACATCCAGCAGTTGGGTGTGCCTCCGTCCGGTGCAGGATCACGCCAGATATAGTAATCACTGTAAGGATTATTGCGGGATTTCTTTGATTCTAGGAACCATTTATGTTTATCTGAAGAATGGTTCAGGACCAGATCCATGATGATGGCGATGCCTCGTTCATGTGCACCATCGCGGAAAGCATCCCAGTCTTCCATAGTTCCGAATTCTTCCATGATCGCGAAGTAATCAGAAATATCGTAACCGTTATCCACATTCGGAGAAGCATAGACAGGAGACATCCATACTGCATTGATGCCAAGCTCCTTCAGATAATCCAGCTTCTCAATCATTCCCTTCAGATCACCGATTCCATCATTGTTGCCATCTTTAAAACTTCTTGGGTAAATCTGGTAGATCACCAGATCTTTATACCAGTCTTTTTGGTGTTTCATATGTACATCCTTTCGTCTTTTTGCATAAATAAATTCTGAATTTATTATATTGTATTGTGCGAAAAAACGCAATGAAGAAAACGAGATTATTTTTGAGAATAGTAATAACGAAGTAAACAGTAATACACACTCTGGGCATATCAGATTGTACAGAAAAAAGAATTGTGATAGAATAGGCGCGTAAAATATGTTACTGTACATAAGACAATGAAAGACGGAGAACAGAATGAACGCAAATTTTGAATATTATAAAGTTTTTTATTATGTGTCAAAATATGAGAATCTGACAAAGGCAGCATCAGTATTAAAGACCAGCCAGCCGGCTGTGACCAGGACGATACATAATCTGGAAAATATATTAGGGTGCAGACTGTTTACCAGAAGCAAAAGTGGCATGAAACTGACTCCTGAGGGAAAGATTTTCTATCAGTATGTAGCAGCAGGCTGTGCTCAGTTTTTCAAAGCCGAGGATAATCTTAATAATCTGATCAGCCTTGAGAACGGGACCATTTATATCAGTGCAACAGAGACAGCATTGCACTGTTATTTGTTCGAGGCAGTCAGAGACTTTAATATTCAATACCCGAATGTGCATTTTAAAATTCTTAATAACAGCACTACAGATTCTGTAAATGCCTTAAAAGAGGGTAAAGTAGATCTTGCAGTTGTATCTGCTTCTTTACAGTTAGCAGAGCCACTGAAAATGAAAGTAGTGCGAAAGTATAGGGAAATTCTGATCGGAGGCAGTCGTTTTGCGGAGCTGAAGGGGAGGAAGACTTCGTTGGAGGAACTTTCAGCCTATCCATGGATCAGCCTGACTTCCGAGGCAATCAGCAGGAGATTTTTGAATGAGTATTTTTCAAAAAATGGACTGCAGTTTTCGCCGGATGTAGAGCTGGCGACTACAGATATGATTCTCCCGGCAGTACGGTATAATATGGGAATCGGATTCCTGCCAGGAGAATTTGCCGGAGATGATCTGGAATCCGGAAAGGTTTTTGAGATAGATGTAAATGAAACACTTCCGGAGAGAAGCATTATTCTGATCCATGATACAGAATATCCTCAAAGTATTGCATCTAAAGCATTCCAGAAGTTTTTGGCAGAACGGAAAGAACAGAACCGCTGAAATAGAAAAGTCATCAGGAAATCCACATGATGTGAATCCTGATGACTTATTATATTTATAAGGAATTTATCATCTGTTAGACGGATTTATTTATGCCACTCCCAGTTTCGAATCTCTTCCAGATCCTGTCCATATTCAGCAATATACTGTTTGTGCTCAACAAGCTTGTCATTCATCTTCTGGATTAAGAAGGAACCTTTGTTTCCAAGCTGTGGAAGATGCATGATGGCATCCTTTACAAGATTGAAACGGTCGATCTGGTTCTGTACACGCATATCGAATGGTGTAGTAATAGTACCTTCTTCCTGATATCCGTGAACAGAGATATTGTGGTTGTGACGCTCATAAGTAAGCTCATGGATCAGTGTTGGATATCCATGGAATGCAAAGATGACAGGTTTATCTTTTGTGAAGATTGCATCATATTCTGCGTCACTTAAGCCGTGTGGATGTTTGTGGTCAGATTCCAGTTTGAACAGGTCGACAACGTTAACAACACGGATCTTAAGTTCTGGCATTTCATCACGAAGGATAGTAACTGCAGCCATGATCTCAAGTGTAGGTGTATCACCGCAGCAAGCCATAACAACGTCTGGTTCTTCACCACGGTCATTGCTTGCCCACTCCCAGATACCGATACCCTGTGTGCAGTGCTTAACAGCCTGCTCCATAGTCAGCCACTGGCAACTTGGATGTTTGGAAGCTACGATCGCATTTACATAGTTCTTACTCTTGATGCAGTGATCGAAGCAGGAGAGTAAGCAGTTAGCGTCTGGTGGTAAGTACATACGTACCACGTCTGCTTTCTTATTAGCGATGTGATCCAGGAATCCAGGATCCTGATGTGTAAATCCGTTGTGGTCCTGCTGCCATACGTTGGATGTCAGGATGAAGTTCAGGGATGCGATCGGCTGTCTCCAGGAAAGCTGGTTGCAGACTTTCAGCCATTTTGCATGCTGAGCTGCCATGGAGTCAACGATACGGATGAATGCTTCATAGCTTGCGAAGAAGCCGTGACGACCTGTTAACAGGTAACCTTCCAGCCATCCTTCACACATATGCTCGCTGAGCATACTGTCCATGATACGTCCGTCTCTTGCGAGGCAGTCGTCAGTATCAAGCATTTCTGCGTTCCAGTCACGTTTCTGATATTCAAATACTTTGTACAGACGGTTGGACATGCTTTCATCTGGTCCAAAGATACGGAAGTTCTTGTTTTCTTCATTCAGTTTGAAGATGTCGCGGATGTATCCGCCAAGTTCGATCATATCCTGAGCTTTTGTTTTGCCAGGCTGTACTTCAATACCGTAATCACGGAAATCCGGGAGACGAAGGTCTTTCAGAAGAAGTCCGCCATTTGCATGTGGGTTGGCACCAAGACGTGCATTTCCCTTAGGTGCCAGTTCAGCCAGTTCAGGGATCAGACGTCCGTTTTCATCGAACAGTTCCTGCGGACGATAGCTTTCCAGCCATTCTTTCAGAAGTTCAAGATGTTCTGGTTTCTCCATGGAGATCGGAACCTGATGAGCACGGAAGGAACCTTCAATCTGAAGTCCGTCAACAACCTTAGGACCTGTCCATCCTTTAGGAGTACGGAGGATGATCATTGGCCATACCGGACGTTCCGGATCATTGTTCTCACGGGCGTTCTTCTGGATTGCTTTGATTTCTTCGATTACTGTGTCCATTGTTTCAGCCATCTTCTTGTGCATTGTCATTGGGTCGTCACCTTCAACGAAATATGGTTTCCAGCCACAGCCCTTGAAGAAGCATTCAAGTTCTTCATGAGAAAGACGAGAGAAGATAGTCGGGTTGCTGATCTTATATCCATTTAAGTGAAGAATAGGAAGTACAGCACCGTCTGTGATCGGGTTCAGGAATTTGTTGGACTGCCAGGATGTCGCCAGAGGACCAGTCTCAGCTTCACCATCACCTACAACAGTAGTTGCAATCAGATCCGGGTTATCAAATACAGCTCCGAAAGCATGAGCGATGGAGTAACCAAGCTCGCCACCTTCATTAATGGAACCAGGTGTCTCCGGTGCGCAGTGGCTTGGGACTCCGCATGGGAAGGAGAACTGTTTGAACATTTTCTTCATACCTTCCTCATCCTGGCTGATGTTAGGATAAACTTCGCTGTAGGAACCTTCCAGATAGGTGTTGGCGATCATGAAGTTTCCGCCATGTCCAGGACCGGAAAGCAGGATCATATCAAGGTCATAACGTTTGATGACACGGTTGCAGTGTGCATAAACGAAGTTCTGTCCCGGTACAGTTCCCCAGTGACCAACAATTTTTTTCTTGATCTGATCCATAGTTAATGGCTCTCTCAGAAGCGGATTGTCGAGAAGATAGAGCTGTCCGGCAGACAGATAGTTAGCTGCACGCCAGTAAGCATCGATTTTGTCAAGCATTTCCTGGTTTAAAGGCTGCTTTTCGAGACATAATTTGTTGTCTTCCATTTTCTTACCTCTTTCTTTGTCTTTGATGTGTATAACTTAAGATGTCGAAGATATCTGTCGAAGAAGCTTTCATAAGTTGGTTAATGACAAGTGTTTCTCAACAGATAAGTTGGAGTGTTACTTTGTTATTTTTTTTAACCGAGCACATCCTATCATATCAGAAACGAAACGTAAAATAGCAATATTGCATTATAAATATAACTTTTTGATATGGATGGAAGATGAGTAAGAGATTCCCAAATGTTAAAAAAGATTTGATTGGAAAATTATTGACATTTAATATGAAACATGTCGGAAAGAACTGATTGCTGATTAGTGATTTTCACGAAAAAATGAATAATGCGAAAGTTATATTGCAATTTGCACAAAAAATAGATATAATAAAAAAAACAATTGCGCATAAGGTATATAAAAGCTGCTTATATGGAACCCGACAAGCGTTTCAGAATAAAGTATAAGTGGCAAAAGTGAAAGATCACGAAGGAGATAAGAATTATGGGAAAAAGAGCAGCCGGAATTTTACTGCCGATCAGCAGTCTGCCATCAGACTATGGAATCGGATGTTTTTCCAAGAGTGCATATGAATTTGTAGACTGGTTAAAGGAAGCAGGACAGACCTATTGGCAGATTTTACCACTGGGACCGACAAGTTATGGAGATTCTCCGTATCAGTCATTCTCTACATTTGCAGGAAATCCGTATTTTATTGATCTGGATGCACTGGTAGAAGAGGGCGTTCTGGATAAGAAAGACTGCGAGAAAGTAAATTGGGGAAAGAAGATCGACGATGTAGATTATGAGAAGATTTACAAAGGCCGTTATCCGCTTCTGAGAAAAGCATATGAGAACAGTGACATCAGCAAGAATCCTGATTATCAGAAATTCGTAGCAGAGAACAGCTGGTGGCTTTCTGATTATGCTCTGTTTATGGCAGTAAAAGATCGCTTTGAAGGTGTAGAGTGGACAAAATGGGCAGAGGATATCAGACTCCGCTGGAATAATGCTATGGATTATTACCGCGAGGAATTATATTTTGATATTGAGTTCCAGCAGTACATGCAGTTTAAGTTCTACGAGCAGTGGATGAAGCTGAAATCTTATGCAAACTCAAAGGGAATTCAGATCATCGGAGACATTCCGATTTATGTTGCCATGGACAGTGCGGATGCATGGGCGCATCCGGAGCTGTTCCAGCTGGATCAGGACAATGTACCACTGGCAGTGGCAGGATGCCCGCCGGATGGATTCTCAGCAACTGGTCAGTTATGGGGGAATCCGCTGTATCGCTGGGATTATCACAGAGATACCGGATATCAGTGGTGGATTTCCAGAATGAGTTACTGCTTCAGACTGTATGATGTTGTAAGAATCGATCATTTCCGTGGATTTGATGAATATTTCTCAATTCCATACGGAGATAAAGATGCAAGAGGCGGACACTGGGAAAAAGGTCCCGGAATTGATCTGTTCCGTAAGATCGAGCAGGCGCTTGGATGGAAACAGGTTATCGCAGAGGACTTAGGATACATGACAGATTCTGTACGTCATCTGGTTTATGAGAGTGGATTCCCGGGAATGAAAGTTCTGGAATTTGCGTTTGACTCCAGAGATTCCGGATGTGCCAGTGATTATCTGCCGCACAATTATCCAGAGAACTGCGTGGCATATACAGGAACTCATGACAATGAAACGATCGTGGGATGGTGGAAGAGCATCACAGCAGCAGAGAGAAAACTTGCAAGAGATTATCTGTGTGATCATGCAACACCGGAAGAAGAACTGTATAAATGCTTTATCAGTCTGATCATGCGAAGCGCAGCACGTGTCTGCGTAATCCCAATGCAGGATTACATGGGACTGGATAACAGATTCCGAATGAACAAACCGTCTACAGTAGGCACGAACTGGAAGTGGAGAATCAAGAAGAGAGATCTTACAAAGAAACTCCAGAAAGAGATTCATGATGTGACATTGCGTTATGGGCGTAAGAACTGGGATTAAGTACATATTGAAATAATGTAAATGATAGCAGCGTTTTGGATATAAATAATATCTGGAACGCTGTTTTGATATAGTGGAAATTTTGCAGGAATCTTTTACTATATTCTAATCAGATCAAATAAGGCTCTGTTTTTTAATTGAAAATATCCACGTGATGTTTTGGCCAGAGCCATTTTCCGGGGAGAAAAAATGGACAGTATTGAGCAGGCTTTATTTTTGTACGAAAAAGAAAACATTGGAATTGTTTTGATGGGTATACAATTGAGAAAGAAATCCATTGATTTTCGGGCAATGTCTGATAAAATATTAACCAGAAAAGAGCAAAAAAAGGGATTTTCAGGAGGATTAAAACATGAATTATAATAGATTAGAAACCAGTCTGATCGATGTGATCAAAGAGGAACAGGCGAAGCTTGGATATATGAAAGAGAAGATCAGTCTTTATTATCCGCTCAGTTCCCTGAATCATTTCTTTGGAAGTGAGGCAGATGCTGCAGGCATGATGGAGATTTTAAAAGATTTTCCTTCCTATATAAAAGAGAAATTCGGAGAAGTTGTAGTTTCTCACAGAGGAGACCGTTTCTGTTTTACTGTTTCGGATAAAGCTTCAGAATATGTGCATAATAATATGAAAGATAATGAATTTATCAAGGCATTGATCGAGCTGGTTGGCAGACATGGATGTACGATGGATGAGATTAAAGAACTGTTTCATTCTTATTCAGATAAGATCGTTACGGAACCGATGGATAATGGCGAATTTGATGTGATGATTCGCTTTGACGATGGATCAGATCCTTACTATTATTGTTTTAAAGATGAAGGATGCCATATCATTTACCATAGATTCCTGCCGGAAGACTATGCGGATTTTGAATTCTGATTCAGGCATTTAATAGCAAAAAAGAAATATTTTTATTGATTGAACAGGAAATCTTCCAACTGCCGGATCGACGAAATTATATGTAACATTTGCAATAAAAGTATGTTATTTTTTTGTCAAATACTTACAAAAATAAACCGAAATTCGATATTGACAGATACTCTCAATAATGGTAATTTTTATTTGACTTAATGCTTTTCATTACTATAGAAACTGTTAAGAAATCTGCTGACAGAAACAAAAAACTGGCAGGTTTGCAAACTCTTTTTAACGGTTTTTTTCCGGAAGATAAGAGAAAAGTAATTTTTACACAATATTGACAGGGATAATAGATACAATCAACAGTTGGAGGGAAAGAATTAAATGAGAAAAACCAAAATTATCTGTACAATGGGACCGTCTACTGATAAAGGCGATGTTATGGAACAGCTTGTGAGAGAGGGAATGGACGTAGCACGTTTCAACTTTTCACATGGACCTCACGATGAACAGAGAGGACGTATCCAGAAGCTGAGAGAACTTCGCAAGAAATATGACAGACCTGTTGCAGCACTTCTTGATACAAAGGGACCGGAGATCAGACTTGGATGCTTCAAGGATGGTAAGGTTTCTCTGGAAGAAGGACAGATTTTTACATTTACAAATAAAGATATCGAAGGAACTAACGAGCACGTAAGCATTACTTATAAAGAACTTTATAAGGATGTAAAACCAGGCGGACACATTCTGGTTGATGACGGACTTGTAGATCTGGAAGTTCAGGATATCGCAGGAAAAGATATCGTATGTAAAGTTATCAACGCAGGTGTAGTTGGTGATAAAAAAGGTGTCAATGTTCCGGGTGCAAACCTGAAGATGCCATTTATCAGCAAGAAAGACCATGATGACCTTCTTTTCGGTATTCAGGAAGGATTTGACTTTGTTGCAGCATCTTTTACACGTACTGCTGATGATATCCGTGAAGTAAGAAAAATCCTGAAAGAAAACGGCGGTGAAGAAATCCAGATCATTGCCAAGATTGAGAACCAGCAGGGTGTTGACAATATTGATGAGATCATCGAAGCAGCAGACGGTATTATGATCGCCAGAGGTGACATGGGTGTTGAGATTCCACCGGAATATGTACCTGTTATCCAGCAGAAGATCATCCAGAAAGTTTATACAGCAGGCAAACCTGTCATCACTGCAACACAGATGCTTGACTCCATGATCTCTCATCCGAGACCAACCCGTGCAGAGGCTACAGACGTTGCCAATGCGATCTTCCAGGGAACAAGTGCGACTATGCTTTCCGGAGAAACAGCAGCTGGTAAATATCCGGTACAGGCACTTCAGATGATGAGCCGTATCGCAGAGCATATGGAACAGAATATTGACTACAATACAATCTTTAAGAAAACAGACAGAAATGAAAACCCGGACATCACAAATGCGATCGCACATGCAACCTGCCTGACAGCAATCGACCTGAAGGCTCGTGCAATCCTTGCAGTGACAAAATCCGGAAGTACCGCACACATGATGTCCAAACACAGACCAGGATGTCTGATCGGTGCATGCACAAGCTCTGAGAGAGTTCTGCGTCAGCTGAACCTGTCCTGGGGCGTTTATCCGATGCTCATCAAAGAAGAATACAGCTCTGAAATCCTTTGCCTGAGAGCAATCGAAGCAGCACAGAAGCATAAACTTGTAAAAGTTGGTGATACGGTTGTATTCGCAGGTGGTGTACCGCTTGGTATTCCGGGAAGAACAAACATGATCCGTGTCTGCATCGTAGAATAATATTAAGATACAAGGTCAGGGACAAGGTACCTTTTGCCCCTGACATCATATTAGCAGAACAAACAGCATAAATTTTTAAAGACACATACAAGGGTCTGCCGTCAACTTTTCGACAGCGGCCCCTTGTTTTTGTGCGTAATGAGGAGAGAAAATTATTATGAAAATAAACGGAGAAGAAGATTCCAGACATATTTTCAGAGGGGAGCTGGCATTGGTGATCCGCAGTTATGATCAACAGCCTTGCAGTTATCCTGATGCTGTATTCAGGTTCCGGAATATCTGCCATATCCAGTGTACCTTATGCATTTGAGAAAGTATTTCCGGTGATCACACTGGGAACATGGACTTATATTTTCCAGGCACTTCTGATCTTAAGCTTGATGATACTGAGAAAGAAATTCGTACCGGTTTATCTGTGCAGTTTCCTTGTAGGATTTGCATTCAGCGAACTACTTGATGTCAATGAGGCATGGATTAATGTCCTGCCAAAGACAATTCCGCTCAGAATCTTATACTTTGTCATCAGTTATCTGCTGATCTGCATAGGAATCGCACTTTCCAACAGATGCGGACTGCCGATCATTCCGACGGACCTGTTTCCACGTGAGTTGTCAGAGATCATCAAGGTGAAATATTCCAAGATTAAGGTTTCTTTCGATGTAATCTGCCTGACAATTACTGCCTGTATGACAGGAATGATCCTGGGACATATCAGCGGGCTTGGAATAGGAACCGTGCTGGCAGCATTTACCATGGGGAAAGTGATCGGCCTGATCGGTGACCAGATGGATAAACATTTCCGATTTGTGAATTTCACCCAGCAACGTTCACAGGCGGCGTAATATAATTGTCAAACAAATCTGAATAATACCACAGTATTTCTGAAAGAATCCCGCATTGCGGGATTCTTTTTTCTGTGATACACTTGACACAACATAAGTATATTGGAGGATATTGACGATAAATATTCTCTTTTATCAGAAAAATATTGTTTTCTGATGGAGAATGACTGGGAGGCAAAAAATGGTTCTCATTAAAGAGCGTATTAGTAAAATGCTGGAATACATAAAAGAGCAGATTTATCCTGAGAGTATGCCAATTCAGAAGTACCGTATGATCAAAACGGATAAGAGATTTGAGAATATAGCAGATCTTGATACTTCTGGCTGGGAAGAATTTACAAATACGGAAGTGTGGGGTGGACACAGAGAATATTACTGGTTTGAAACTTTCGTAACGGTTCCGGAAGAGTTTGATGGAAAATGTGTTGTGTACGAACTTCGGACAGGAAAAGAAGGGGAATGGGATGCGACTAATCCGCAGTTTACAATCTATGTAAACGGCACTCTTGTACAAGGACTTGACATTAACCACAGAGAAATCATTCTTGCAGAGCAGGCAAAAGCGGGAATGCAGTACAGAATTATTCTCTCTGCTTTTACCGGAGATCAGAATTTCAGATTGAAGCTGGATTCCAGATTAAAGGTTCTGGACAGAAAAACAGAGAAGTATTTCTATGACCTCTCTGTGCCATATGAAACTGCACGTCTGTTAAATACAGAGGACAGAGCGTATATTACGATTATTCAGGCGTTAAATGATTCCCTGAATCTTCTGGATATGAGAAAAGAAGGTTCACCGGAATATTACAAGAGCCTTGAGAAAGCACAGGAATTTATTACAAAAGAGTTTTATGAGAAACATTGTGATAAAGAACAGGGGCCAGTGATCTGTTGTGTAGGTCATACACATATTGACTGCGCATGGCTATGGACATTAAGGGTAACAGAAGATAAAGCTGTAAGAAGTTTTTCCACTGTGCTGAATCTGATGAAACAATATCCGGAATATATTTTCATGTCTAGCCAGCCACAGCTTTACAAATTTGTAAAGAAGAATGCACCTCAGGTTTATGAGCAGATCAAGGAGCGCGTAAAAGAAGGCCGCTGGGAAACAGAGGGCGGTATGTTTGTGGAAGCGGACTGCAATCTGGCATCAGGAGAGGCTCTGGTGCGTCAGTTTATGCATGGAAAGAAATTCTTCAAAGAGGAATTCGGAACGGACAACAAGATCCTCTGGCTTCCGGATGTATTCGGATATTCAGCTGCCCTGCCTCAGATCATGCAGAAATGCGGAATCCCGTATTTTATGACAACAAAGATCAGCTGGAATGAATTAAACAAAATGCCTTATGATACGTTTGAATGGGAAGGAATTGACGGCAGCAGAGTGCTGACCCATTTTATTCCTACCAGAGATTATAATAAAGCTGCTGTAGAAGGCGGCACAGAAACAGAGCATTTTACAACTTATAATGGTTACCTGAATCCAAGTCAGATGAAGGGCGGATGGGCCCGTTACAGTCAGAAAGACTTGAATGATGAGGTTCTCTGCAGCTTCGGATTTGGTGACGGTGGCGGTGGCCCGTCGAAAGAAGAACTGGAAAATCAGAGGCGTATGAGCCAGGGAATACCGGGATGCCCGAGAACCAAAATGTCCACAGCGCTTGAGTTCTTTGAGAGACTGGACAAAGAAACAAAGGGCAGTAAATATCTTCCGTCATGGGTCGGAGAATTATATCTGGAATATCACAGAGGAACCTATACTTCTATGGCGAGAAATAAGAAGTATAACCGTAAAGCAGAGCTTGCTTATCAGGATGAAGAAACTTATGCGGCAATGGATGAACTGCTGACAGGAAATACATACCCGAAAGATGCTCTTTATGATGCATGGGAAGTGATCCTAAGAAATCAGTTCCATGATATTCTGCCAGGATCTTCCATTAAAGAGGTATATGATGACTCCAAAGCAGAATATGAGAAGATTTTTGAGGAAAATAAAGAATTGAAAGCTGCTTCCCTTGGAAGCCTTGTAAAGAATGTAGATGCACCTTTACATGCGGTGGTCGTGTTTAATCCGAACAGCGGCGAGGTTCCGGGAATTGTTTCCTTTGCCTGCCCTGAAGAGATTAAGAACCCGGTACTAAGAGATCATGGAACTCAGGTTGCGGTCCAGAAGACAGGAGACGTTTATATTTTTACAGCAGTGGGAGTGCCATCAAAGGGATATAAAACTTATGTTCTGGAAGATGGAGAAGAGTCTGCAGAAGAAGCGTCCATGGATGTTTCTGTAAAACATATGGAGAATGACTGGTTTGCAATTGATTATAACGAAAAAGGTCAGTTTGCGAAGATTTATGATAAATCAGCGAAGAGACAGATCCTTAAAGAAGGTAAAGCAGGTAATGTGATCATCAGTTATGAGGACCGCCCGCATAATTATGATGCCTGGGATGTAAATAATTATTATACGGAGAAATCCTGGGAAATTGATGATGTTTCCTCCATAAAAGTAACAGAGAACGGACCGGTAAGAGCATGCGTGAGGATTGAGAGAAAATATCTGGATTCTGTGATCGTTCAGGAAATTTATCTATATCATGATATTCCGAGAATTGATATCAAGAACAGTATTGACTGGAAAGAACACCAGATTTTTGTTAAAGATTATTTCCCTGTAGATGTGCATGCCAATGAAGCAACATTTGACATTCAGTACGGCAACGTAAAACGCCCGACACATGCAAATACGTCATGGGATTTTGCTAAATTTGAAGTCTGCCATCATAAGTGGATGGATGTAAGTGAAGGCGGATATGGAGTAAGCTTCCTGAATGACTGTAAGTTTGGAGTAAGTGTGCGTGGAAGTGAGGTTGGACTTTCCATGCTGAAATCTGCGATCCATCCGAATCCTGAAGCAGATAAAGAACATCATGAATTTACCTATTCAATTTATCCGCATGCAGAAAACTGGACAGATGCCAATACGGTTGCTCAGGCATATGAGCTGAATAATCCGATGACAGCGGTTGTTAAGGAAAACAAGGGCGGAAAACTTGCCACAGAATATTCTCTGATCAAGGTTGATCAGGATAATGTAATAATTGAAACGGTTAAAAAGGCAGAAATCGGAGAGGAACTGATCGTTCGTCTGTATGAATGCTATAATAAAAGAGCGAATGTGGTTCTTACCTGTGGGGAAAAAATTGCAGATGTGGTTGAGTGTAATCTTCTGGAAGAAGATGAACAGCAGGTATCTTATGCGGATCATACAGTTTCTTTCTGCATTAAGCCATATGAAATTAAGACGTTAAAAATAAGACTGAAATAATTAGCTGCAGTTTATTCCATTCTCGGTAATATGCTTCGTAATTTAATCAAACTGCGGAGCAGATATCTGGTCATGAGCAAGTAGCGAAGCGGATGATTTTATCTGTTTGACTTTATGCGAAGCGAGAGGAACAACAGTAACAGCAAAACACTATATAAAGAAAGGGAAGACTGTATTTGCAGGGAAAGAATACAGTTGTGGGATTTATTATGAGATATGCAGTAGCAATTGATATCGGCGGAACGAATACAAGAGTTGCACTTGTTAATGAGAATCTGGAGATTACTGACAGGCAGCAGTTTCCTACAAACCCGGAAGATCCGGAAGAAACACTGGGAAAGATTGCAGATGTGATCAAAGGATATGACTGCGAGATCGTGGGAGCAGGAATGTCCTGCCCTGGACCGCTTGATCTGGTAAATGAGAAAATTATCACACCTCCGAATATCAGAGGTGACTGGTATCATTTACCGGTAGCACAGAAACTGAGAGATATGATCCATATTCCGGTATATCTGAATAATGACGGAAATCTGGCAGCTCTTGCTGAAGCTGTGGCGGGAGAAGGGAAGGATTACAGATTTGTCCAGTTCCTGACGATTTCTACAGGAATCGGATCTGGCTTTGTGATTGATAAGAAAATTTTTCAGGGAGCTCATGGATGGGCGAATGAAGTAGAGAATACGATCATGATGCAGGATGGCCCGTCTCACGGAACCATTCTTCCAGGTGGAATCGAGGCAATCAGCAGTGGAACTGCCATTACAGTAAGAGCCAGAAAAGCAGGACTGGATGTAAAACATGCAGGTGAAGTCAATGATCTGGCACTTGCCGGAAATGAAACAGCTAAGAAAATTATGGAAGATGCAAAAGTTCATCTTGCCAATTTCATCGCGGCGATTTATAATCTTGTTGACCCGGATATTGTAATTCTGGGTGGTTCAGTGGCGATTAAGATAAATGGTTTCGTAGAAGAAGTGGAAGAACTTGTGAAGAGTAAAGTTTATGAGGCACAGAGACCATTTATTAAAGTGAGAAAATCCACATTAAATGAGGACTCCGGTCTGATCGGAGCAGCATATCTTGCTTTTTCGAAGCGATAAGGTTACAGAGAGAACTGTAATATACAGAGTTATCTGACAGGAGGAGAAATCCTCCTGCACTAATTTTTAAGAGGAAAATGGCGTATAATTATGAAACGGTTGATTATAAAAAACAAAAGAAGAATCTGGATTTGGTTTCTGCTGATCGTTTTTTTGATCCTGGCGTGCAGAGCGGCCTATATTACAGGTAACAGGGTTGGACGAATGAGAGAGGAAATGGAAAAGAATGATACAGAATCTGCGGTTCAATCCGGAGATGATGATCAGATATATAAAGTGGCAGTGTAAGTAACTGCAGAAGGTAAAATAAGGATGTTGTTCTGATTAATGACAGCATCCAGACAGAAGAAAAAAATGAATGGAGGAAATATGCTCAATCAATTTTCAAGAACAGAGCTTCTTCTGGGAAAAGAAGCAATGAATAAACTGGAGAACTCCCGTGTGGCAGTATTTGGAATCGGAGGGGTTGGAGGATATGTATGTGAAGCGCTGGTGAGAAGCGGCGTAGGTTCTTTTGACCTGATTGATGATGACAAAGTATGCCTGACTAATCTTAACAGACAGATCATTGCTACCAGAAAAACGGTAGGCCAGTATAAGACTGAGGTAATGCGAGACAGGATTCTGGAAATCAATCCGAAAGCGGATGTTCGTATCCATCAGTGCTTTTATTTGCCGGAGAATGCTTCTGATTTTGATTTCAGCGAGTATGATTATGTGGTAGATGCTGTGGATACGGTGACTGCAAAGATTGAGCTGATTATGCGTGCAAAAGAGTCCGGGACGCCGATCATCAGTAGTATGGGGGCAGGAAATAAGCTGGATGCGAGTGCGTTTCGTGTGGCGGATATTTATAAGACGAAGGTGTGTCCACTGGCGAAAGTTATGCGCAGAGAGTTGAAGAAGCGTGGTGTGAAGAAGCTGAAGGTTGTTTATTCTGAGGAGCAGCCGATCAGACCGATTGAGGATATGGCAATCAGTTGCAGGTCGCACTGTATTTGTCCTCCAGGGGCGAAGCATAAGTGTACGGAGCGCAGGGATATTCCCGGCAGTGTGGCGTTTGTGCCGTCTGTGGTGGGATTGATTATTGCGGGAGAGGTTGTTAAGGACTTGACTGCGGAGTGCAGGAGATAAAAAATGTTTATGTGGATGTGTATTGTATCAGAGATGGTATGGTGCACATCTTTTTTTGTTTGGGGGCAAGGGACGCGCAGAAAAATGTAGGTCTTAAAATTTTGTGTGCACACACAAAATTTTTGCGGGGTGTTGAGGTGGGGAGAGGGATGGAGATGGAATAGAAGTGAAAGTTGGCTGCTATTCGGAGAAGTGGGATGATGAGAAAAGGGTCAACAGAGAGGGAATATGTTGACTATCATGGGGGTTCAAAGTATAATAAGGGCTGGTGAATTGGGCGGAAATATAGGGTGATTCATCAGATGTAGGCGATTGATTTTTAAGAGATAAAGGCAGGTTATATATGAATACAATTAGTGTGGAAGAGTTGGAGAAGATTGATGCTTCTGAGATTACGATCGTGGATGTGCGGCCGGCGGATCAGTATAGCAGGGGGTCTTTTCCTGGGGCGGTGAATATTCCGCTGGATGAGTTTGATGAGAAGATGGAAACTGTTGATAAAGATAAAACTGTGTATGTCCTTTGTCATACGGGGGACAGGAGCCGGGACTGTGTGGAGAAGCTGAGTGATGCAGGGTATGAGGCTGTGAATATTGAGGGCGGATATCGTGCGTATCTGAGACTTTCTCTGAGTCGTTTTATGGAGAATGATGCTAAGGAGCAGAAGGAACTGAAGACGAAAGAGATTGAGCACAGTATTATCAAGACTTTCAGAAAGACAGTCTGGAGACCGTTTACCAAGGCTTTGAATGAGTATCAGCTGATTCAGGAGGGGGATAAGATTGCTGTCTGTATTTCAGGTGGTAAGGACTCTATGCTGATGGCGAAGCTGCTTCAGGAGCTGAAGCGTCATGGGAAAATTCATTTTGAACTGGTGTTTCTGGTAATGAATCCGGGCTATAATGCAGATAACTGGAAGATTATTCAGGATAATGCAGAGCTTCTGGGAATTCCTCTTACGGTTTTTGAGAGTGATATTTTTGATACAGTGGCAGAAATTGAGAATAATCCCTGTTATCTTTGTGCGAGAATGAGACGTGGTTATCTGTATTCTCATGCCAAGGAGCTGGGATGTAATAAGATTGCGCTGGGACATCATTTTGATGATGTGATCGAGACGATCCTTATGGGTATGCTGTACAGTGGTAAGGTGGAGACTATGATGCCGAAGCTGCACAGTCAGAACTTTGAGGGAATGGAATTGATCCGTCCTATGTATCTGATCAAGGAATCTGCGATCAAGGCATGGAGAGATACCAATGGGCTGCACTTCATTCAGTGTGCATGCCGTTTCACCGAGAATTGTGTAAGCTGTGGGGGTGGACGTGGTTCCAAGCGTGATGAGATGAAAGAGCTGGTTGCGCAGTTTAGAAATACAAGCAGTGTGATCGAGACGAATATCTTTAACAGTGTGCGGGATATTAATCTTCGTACTGTTATGGGATATCATAAAGATGGAGAATATTATAATTTCCTGGATGACTATGATCAGCGTGGAAATAAGGGCGCTGATAAGGAAAAAGAATGATAACAGCAAAATCTTCATTTATGGAAGAGAAATACACTGCTCAGTATTATAGCGGGAACGGCTGTCTATATGTTTCTGGTGCAGGTGGTGTTCTAAAAGGAGGGATTCATGACCTTACAGGAGATTCTTGAAAGTGTAAAAAGTGGTTCTGTATCTGTGAAAGAGGCAGAGAGAATCCTTAAGAAAGAAAGTTATGAAGAAATGGGATATGCGAAGCTGGATACAAGCCGCAAGGCAAGAACCGGTTTCGCAGAAGTAATCTACTGCAGTAATAAGGCAGATGAACATCTTCTGAATATTTTTGAAAGATTATACAGAGAAGACGGTGAGGTATTCGGAACCAGAGCTTCCCAACATCAGTATGAACTGGTGAAAGAGAAGTTTCCGGAAGTGGAATATGATCCGATCTCACGCATCTTAAAGGTTGAAAAGAAAGATAAGAAGCGTATTGGTAAGATCGCCGTGTGTTCAGCAGGAACTGCAGATATTCCGGTTGCTGAGGAAGCTGCACAGACAGCGGAATATTTTGGCACAAATGTTGAACGGATTTATGATGTGGGAGTCAGCGGAATGCATCGTTTATTCTCCAGACTGGAGACGATCCAGAGTGCGAACTGTGTAATTGCAGTTGCGGGAATGGAGGGAGCTCTTGCCAGTGTGATGGGCGGTCTGGTGAGCAGACCGGTGATCGCAGTACCGACTTCTGTGGGTTATGGTGCAAGCATGCATGGTCTTTCGGCACTTCTTACCATGATCAATTCCTGTGCGAATGGGATTGCTGTGGTGAATATTGATAACGGCTACGGTGCCGGTTATCTGGCCACTCAGATCAACCGTCTGGCTGCAGGTGCAGATGAGAAAGGAAATTGATTATGGGAAAAACATTATATCTGGAATGTTATTCAGGGATAAGTGGTGATATGACGGTTGCGGCTCTTCTTGATCTGGGGGCTGACCGCTCAGTGCTGGACAGGGTGCTGAAGAGTCTTAAGGTATCAGGATTTGAGACAAAGATCAGCAGAGTTGTAAAGTCCGGAATAGATGCATGTGATTTTGATGTTGTGCTGGATAAAGAGCATGAAAATCATGACCATGATATGGAATATCTGCATGGACATCATCATGAAGGTCGTGAGTGCAATCACGCCCATGGCACAGGAACAGCGCAAGACCATCACCATCACGAACACCGTGGAATAAAAGAAATTACCTATATTATAGAGCATAGCGCAATGACTGAGAATGCAAAGAAGATCGCATTGCGTATATTTGAAATTCTTGCAGAGGCAGAGAGTAAAGCACACAATGTGCCTGTGGATCAGGTGCATTTTCATGAGGTGGGAGCAGTGGACTCTATTGTGGATATTGTGTCTGTGGCAGTCTGCCTGGATAATCTGGATGTTACAGAGGTGATCGTTCCTGTTCTCTGCGAGGGACGTGGAACTGTCCGTTGTCAGCATGGCATCCTGCCAATCCCGGTTCCGGCAGTTGCAAATATAGTAAGTGCTAATCATTTATATCTGAAAATGACAGAGGTAGAAGGTGAACTTGTAACGCCTACAGGTGCAGCGATAGTGGCAGCAGTGAAAACAAAGGATAAACTTCCGGAAACATTTGAAATCCAGAAGATTGGAATCGGTGCAGGTAAACGCCAGTATGAATGTCCTGGGATCTTAAGGGCAATGATTATCTCACAGAGCGCAGAAATAGATGAAGAAAAGGCTCAGACAGAAGAATTCAAAAACCCGGAAATCAGAAATAATCCGAAAGCTGAAAATCAGGAAACCAAAGATACGATTATCAAGATGGAGACAAACATTGATGACTGCAGTGGAGAAGTTCTGGGATTTGTGATGGAACGTCTGATGAAAGCCGGTGCCAGAGATGTGCATTATGTGCCTGTTTTTATGAAAAAGAACAGACCTGCATGGGTTCTGAATGTGATCTGTAAGGAAGAAGATATGGAAACGCTTCAGAATATTATTTTTGAAGAAACTACTACGATTGGAATTCGTTATAGCATAATGGAACGTACGATTCTTCCCAGAGAAACGAGAACCCTTCCGACTCCATGGGGAGAAGTTCTGGCAAAGGTATGCACTTTGAATGGAAAAGAGCAGCTTTATCCAGAATATGAGAGCGTCGCACAGTTGAGCAGAGAAAAAGAGATTCCGTTTACAGAAATTTACCGTTATATTGTTTTGGCAAATAAAGACAAAGAATAACAATGTAAAAGAAAACAGTCACATACTTGAGTGAATATCTCAATATTCATCAGATGCATGTGACTGTTTCTTTTTATTTTTTATGAGGTGACATCTCGTTCAATTCTAACTGCTGTCTGGTAATTCCTGCAATTGAGGCAGATAAATCTGATTGATTTGGTTAAATTACAGAGCACTTACTCCGTCATCATCATAACGTTCATATTCAGCTCCCTCATATCCGATCATGCGGATAGTAGCCGGATCAATGTCTTTTACTGTCTGCGCAACATCAGCAACCGGGATTGCTTTTCCTTTGCGAATAAACAGCGGAACTTCATTCAGGGCAACTTCTACATAGTGATGTCCTTTTTCAAGGATTTCCTGAGAGATGGTTCCATCCGGCAGGAATTTTACGAACATCATTTCTTCCGGCAGATATACATAGCGGCCTTTTGCATTCTGTGTATAAACAGGTGCGATCATGATTTCGTTTCCGAGAAGAAGCTGATCTTCTACCTGAGTTGCGAATGCATCCTCTGTGTAGTCGAATGCCAATGGGCGGAACATCATGTCATCGTTTAATGCAGCTTTCATGTATTCACTGTACAGATATGGAACAAGGCGATATCTGACACCGATCACATGACGGAAGTCTTCGATATTTTCAAACTGGTAAGCTTCCTGTTCTCTGGTTCCCAGAGCGGAGTGGTTTCTCATAAGAGGTGTGAATACACCCAGTGCCAGCCAGCGAAGTACCAGGTCACGTGTGGTATCTGCGCCGAATCCGCCCAGATCTGCACCTGTGTAAAGGAAACCGCACATATTCAGGGATGGAAGCATCTTTAAGTTCAGAAGGATGTGTGACCACCAGGATTTATTGTCTCCCATCCAGATTCCGCCGTATCTGTGCATTCCCACATAGGAGGAACGTGAGAACATCAGGAAACGTTTGCCAGGTGCGATTTTTTCAAAGGCTTCACCTGCTGCACGGGTCATGTTATAGCCAAACAGGTTATGTACTTTGTCGTGGCGGATTTTCTGACCGTTTACATTGTGATAGAAGCGTTTGTAATCTTCCGGATTATTTGCAAGTCCTTCTACCTTTGCACTGAGAACGAATCCAGGTGCTTCTTCCTTGTCCATGAAGTTATCTTTGATGTATTCTTTTAATTCAGCAACGCCTTCCGGTGTGCAGAACATTGCAGGCTCGTTCATGTCATTCCAGAAACCGTCGATTCCTTTGGAAATGAGACGTTCATATTTCTGTCCGAACCATGCTCTGGCATCTGCGTTCAGGACATCCGGGAAATGAGTCCAGCCCGGCCATACAGCGGAAACGAAATCACTGCCGTCTTCACGTTTGCAGAAGTAGTTCTTCTCAACGCCTTCTTCATAAACATCATAGCCAGCCTCTACCTTGACACCTGCATCGATGATTGGAACAAGGTGGATGCCTTTTTCTTTCATTTCATTGACATAGGCTTCGAAGTCAGGGAAGTTTTCCTGATTGACTGTGAAATCTTTGTAGTCTTCCATGTAATCGATATCCATGTATACCATATCAATCGGAATATTGTTTTCACGATATCCGTCAGCTGCTTTTCTGAAGTCGTCAGCAGTTGTATATCCCCAGCGGCTCTGACCGAAACCAAAAGCGAATTTAGGCGGAATATAGCTTCTTCCGATGATTTTACGGAACTGTTTTACAATATCGTAAGGAGTTTCGCCCTCGATCACATACAGATAAAGGTCTGCATCCTCGCAGGTGATCTTTAACTGGGAAGAGAGTGTGTAACCGATATCAAACTTCAGTTTTCCGGGATAATCAACGAAGAGACCGAAAGTCTGCTTTCCGGAGATTACGATGAAGTTGTGTGCTCCATAGAGGGAGATTTTATCTTCTGTATGGTTTGGCTGGTCGGAACAGTTGCTTTCATAAACATATCCACGTTTGTTGATTCCGCGGTTTGATTCGCCCAGACCATAGACAACATCGTTGTCATCCATGTCATAAGTAAAAGAGAAGCTGTTCTCTGTGGAGATAGTTCCGTATGCAGGAGTTCCCTCAGAAGCCGGGATGGAAGTTACGATGGCATCGGTTTCAAACGGGGTTCCGTAAGTATATTTCTGAATCATTTTGTCATATCCTCCTTAGATTGAAAAATGTTAAAGTAATAACTGAAGCGTTTAAGTACTGTTGGAAAATACACAGGTGTTTTCCTTGATTTTCTATCTACAATAATAGAGGTTTGGGTGGGGAAATGCTACTGAAATTATGACAAATTTATACGTTATTTTGACTTTTGCTCAAACTGTGAAGTAGTGATATGGGTATGGCAAGCAGTGGAGCGGCTGATCGTATCTGTTTGCGCTGTTAACTTATTGTGCTTTAATGCTTTATCTTAATAGAATTTTTTCTGTACATACGGCGAAAAAAGTGCTAAAATACTACTATTACACGAAAGAAAGGTTTGTTTAACATGCTTCAGACAATTGAATCCATCAATAACGTCGTAAATAATTTTATCTGGGGTGTCCCGGCTATGATCTGTATTATCGGCGTAGGGCTTTATCTGAGCCTGCGGACTGGTTTTGTCCAGATCCGCAAATTCCCGTATGCGCTTAAAACCACACTAGGAAGAATTTTTAAGAAAAAAGAGGCCTCTGACGGTTCCATGACACCTTTCCAGGCAGTCTGTACTGCACTGGCAGGTACAGTAGGTACTGGAAATATCGCCGGTGTTGCCGGAGCTATTGCTATCGGTGGTCCGGGAGCTGTATTCTGGATGTGGGTTTCCGCGCTCCTTGGAATGTGCACGAAATTTACAGAGGTTACCCTGGCAGTTCATTTCCGTGAGAGAAACAGACATGGAGATTATGTAGGCGGACCTATGTATTATATTAAGAACGGATTGGGAAAGAATTGGAGATTTCTTGCAGTTCTTTATTCTGCATTCGGTGTACTGACTGTATTTGGAACAGGTAATGCTACTCAGGTAAATACCATTACAACAGCAATTGATACAGCTCTTATTAACTTCAATGTGATCTCAGAGTCTTCCATAGGCAGACTGAATCTGATTCTTGGAATTGTGATCACGCTGCTGGTTGGTATGGTACTGCTGGGCGGTATCAAGCGAATCGGAAGTGTTTCCGAGAAGCTGGTGCCGTTTATGGCATTGTTTTATATTGTACTTGCATTGGGTGTTGTAATCTTAAATATCGGAAGAGTTCCGGCAGTTTTCCGTGATATTGTTTATGGAGCCTTTAATCCGTCAGCAGTGACAGGCGGTGTGATCGGAAGCTTTTTCCTCAGTATGAAAAAGGGTGTTTCCAGAGGTATTTTCTCCAATGAAGCCGGACTTGGTACAGGCTCTATCGCTCATGCCTGTGCGGATACAAGCAAGCCTGTAAAACAGGGTATGTTTGGTATTTTTGAGGTATTTGCAGATACGATCGTGATCTGTACTCTGACAGCACTTGTAATCCTTGTAAGCGGCGTGCCGGTAAATTACGGTGCAGCGGCAGGTGCAGAACTTACAATTTCCGGATTTACTTCTACATACGGAGGCTGGGTTTCCATCTTTACGGCAGTTGCCATGTGCTGCTTTGCATTCTCAACGATTATCGGATGGGGACTTTACGGAGCACGCTGCATTGAATTCTTATTCTCTGCAAAAGTTATCCGCCCATTTATGATCGCATATTCATTAGTAGCAATCCTTGGCGCAACTGTAGATCTGGGGCTTCTCTGGAGCATTGCTGAGACATTCAACGGTCTCATGTCAATCCCCAACTTAATTGGTGTATTTCTGCTTTCAGGAACTGCCATTACACTTACGAAAGAATATTTTGCACAGAAGAAATAACAATAATAGCCCGGAGAGTTATTTTTCCGGGCTATTGTTTTATCAAAAGGTAAAAAGGAGAATAATACAATGGTTCCAATCGCACATATAGAAAATGATTTCCCGACCAAATTCGGTATTCCCAGGCAGAGTGGACGTGTAGGGGCGCTTAAAGCGAGAATAGTATTCGAGCCGGAATATCGTAATGTGGATGCCTGCCGTGGCCTGGAGGAGTTTAGTCATATCTGGCTGATCTGGGAGTTTTCGGAGGCAAAGAGGACAAAGTGGTCACCGACTGTCCGCCCGCCCAGACTTGGGGGAAATGTGAGAAAAGGAGTTTTTGCCACAAGATCTCCCTTTCGTCCCAATTCCATAGGATTATCCTGCGTGAAGCTTGAAAAAGCAGCTCTGGATGAGCCGGACAGCCCTGTACTCTATATAGAAGGTGCAGATCTGATGAATGGAACACCGATTTTCGATATTAAACCGTATATTCCTTATGCAGACTGCCATCCGGAAGCAACAGGAAGTTTTACCGAATATTCCAAAGATCATCATCTGAATGTAGAATTTCCCCAGGAGCTTCTGGAAAGAATACCAGGGGAAAGCAGAGAGGCTCTGATCGCAGTTCTTGCAGATGATCCCCGTCCTGCTTATCAGAATGATCCGGAACGGTCTTACGGAATGCCTTTTGGAGAGAAGGATATTCATTTTCGGGTGGATGGAGATATCCTTCGTGTTTATAATGTGACAGAATTTGTAAAAAAACAGCAGGAATCTTCGGCAGATTGTGGAAAATAACCATTTTCGGATATTTCTGTAAGAAAGGCTTGCAAAATTGGCGTTTATTCAATACAATATTAAACAGACTTTATGTTGGTAGAGTGACAAAGACTGATGGGAGATCGGTCTGAAAATATTTAGTGACATATGAGGAGCAGGAAAAATGAAGAAAATTGTTAAATTCGGAGGAAGTTCTCTGGCAAATGCAGAACAGTTTCAGAAAGTAGGGGAGATCATCAGAAGTGATGAGAGCAGACGTTATGTGGTTCCGTCCGCTCCCGGAAAGAGATTTGACGGAGATACAAAGGTTACAGATTTACTTTATAAATGTTATAATACTGCAGTTGAAGGGGAAGATTTCATACCGATCCTGCAGGAAATCAAGGGAAGATATTATGAGATCATCCGCGGACTGAACCTTGATCTTTCTCTGGAAGACGAATTTGTTCAGATCGAAGCTGATTTCAAGGCACAGGCAGGCACAGATTATGCAGCATCAAGAGGAGAATTTCTCAATGGTAAGGTGATGGCAGCATATCTGGGTTATGAATTTGTTGATGCAGCAGATGTGATCCGTTTTGATAAGAACGGAAATCTGGACGCCGAGAAGACAGACAGACTTCTGTCCAAAAAGCTGGCAAAATGTGAACGTGCCGTTATCCCTGGATTTTATGGCGCTGGTGAAGATGGAAAAGTTAAAACTTTCTCCAGAGGAGGTTCTGATGTGACCGGTTCTCTTGTGGCAAAGGCTATCAAGGCAGACCTTTATGAAAACTGGACAGATGTTTCCGGTTTCTTGGTAACAGACCCACGTATTGTTAAAAATCCGGAAGTGATCGAGAGCATTACCTACAGAGAACTCAGAGAGCTTTCTTATATGGGTGCAACTGTTCTTCATGAAGATGCGATCTTCCCGGTTCGTAAAGAGGGAATTCCAATCAATATCAAAAACACAAACAGACCGGAAGACAAGGGTACTTTTATTGTTGAGAGTACATGCAAGAAGCCGAAATTTACAATTACAGGTATTGCAGGTAAGAAGGGATTCTGTTCTATCAATATTGAGAAATCCATGATGAACAGTGAGGTTGGTTTCGGACGTAAGGTACTTCAGGTATTCGAAGATCAGGGAATCAGCTTTGAGCATGTTCCATCAGGAATCGATACAATGACTGTATATGTACATCAGGATGAATTCGAAGAAAAGGAACAGCAGGTAATTGCCGGAATTCATCGTGCAGTACAGCCGGATTTCGTAGAAATGGAATCTGACCTTGCACTGATCGCTGTTGTAGGACGTGGTATGAAATCCACCAGAGGTACAGCAGGAAGAATCTTCTCAGCACTTGCCCATGCAAATGTAAATGTGAAGATGATCGACCAGGGTTCCAGTGAACTGAATATCATTATCGGTGTGGAGAACAGAGATTTTGAAACTGCTGTAAAAGCAATCTATGATATCTTTGTACTTACTCAGATGTAATTTCTATTATATAGAATCGTGGAGCTAAGGTTCATGTATCAATAAGATTATTTCAGGAATCAGCTTGTCAGTACATCGGAAGATTAAGATAGATAAAAGATAAAGAAAATAACAGGCCGTCAGGAATCTGTATAAAGATTTCTGGCGGCTTTTTCGTTTCATGTGTTGAGAAGATGTGCTATAATCGTGTATTATCTTTAAAAGATCGTGCATTTGATGAATCGATAAGTTGAATGGTGAATGAAAATAGATTTTAGAGATTATTAAGAATGGAGTGAACAGTAACTCTTAAGATATAGGGGGCAGACATGGATAAGCCGGTGGTTCGTATTTCGGTCAGAAATCTGGTGGAATTTATATTAAGAAGCGGTGACCTCGATAACCGCAGAGGCTCTGCGGATAAAGAAGCGATGCTGAAAGGCAGCAGACTTCACAGGAAGATACAAAGCCAGATGGGAAGTCATTACAGGGCAGAAGTTTCGCTTAAATATACGACGGAATATGATGATGTAAGTATTGCGGTAGAAGGCAGAGCTGACGGGATATTCACAGAGGATGAGCAATATTTCATTGACGAGATCAAAGGTGTCTATGCAGATGTCAGCCAGCTTGAGAAACCAGTGGAAGTACATCGTGCCCAGGCCATGTGCTATGCCTGGATCTATGCCAGAGAACAGCAATTAGAGAAAATCGGTGTTCAGATGACATACGGAAATCTGGATACAGAGGAACTCAAGTATTTCAGAGAAGAATTTACTTTGGAGGAACTTAAAGACTGGTATCAGGAACTTCTGGACAGATATCATAAATGGATTTCGTATCAGCTGGCATGGAAAAAAGAGCGGAATGAATCCATGGAAGGGCTGGAGTTTCCGTTTGAATACAGAGAAGGTCAGCGAAAGATCGTATCCAGTGTGTATCATACGATATCAGCAGAACGGCAGATTTTTATACAGGCGCCTACGGGGGTAGGGAAAACCATGTCCACGATTTTTCCGGCGGTAAGAGCAGTCGGTGCCGGACTGGGAGAAAACATTTTCTACCTGACAGCAAAGACGATCACCAGAACAGTGGCAGAAGAAGCGTTTTTAATATTAAAGGAACATGGATTGAAGTTTAAAGTGATCACTATCACTGCGAAGGAAAAACTATGTTTCTGTGACAAAACAGAATGCAATCCGGAGAATTGTCTCTGGGCGAGAGGACATCTGGACAGAATTAATGATGCAGTCTATGAATTGTGGACGACACAGGACTGCTATGACAGAGAGAGGATTCTTGAATATGCAAAGAAATGGCAGGTATGTCCGTTTGAACTATGTCTTGATCTCGCAATATGGGTGGATGCGGTAATCTGCGATTATAATTATGTATTTGATCCAAATGTGTATCTGAAGAGATTTTTTGGCGAAGGTACCTCGGGAGGATATATTTTTCTGATTGATGAAGCCCATAATCTGGTGGACAGAGGCAGAGAAATGTACAGTGCTTTTGTGGACAGAGCAGATGTTCTGGAAGCAAAGAAGCTGGCCGCGGATTACAGTAAGGGACTTGTACGTGCGCTGAAAAAAGTAAATCGTCAGTTGCTGGCGTTGGAGAAAGACTGTGGAGATTATGAAATTTTACAGAATCCCGGACCGATTTCTCTGAGTATGCTACAGGTGATGGGAGAGATGGACAAGCTTCTGGAAGAACTTCACGGAAAAGAGCTTCCGGAACAGCTCCTGGATTTTTATTTTTGTGTCAGAGATTTTCTGAATATAGATGAGCTGTTGGATGAGAATTATGTGATTTATACAGAAATCGGAACGCAGGGAAAAGTAATACTGCGGCTTTTCTGCGTAAATCCTGCGGCGAGTATCGGAAGATGTCTGGAAAAGGGGAAGAGCGCGGTTTTCTTTTCGGCGACGCTTCTTCCTATGGACTATTACCGTACACTTTTAAGCACCAGAAAAGATGATTATGGCATTTATGTGCCATCACCTTTTAAGCAGGAAAAACGATGTATTCTTACGGGACGAGATGTGAGCAGCCGCTATACCAGAAGAGGTTATGAAGAATATCATAAAATTGCGTCATATATTGCAAGAACAGTATGGGCGAAAAAAGGAAACTATATGGTATTTTTTCCTTCTTATAAATTTATGGAAGATGTGTTGGAGGTGTATGAGAATGAGTTTTCAGTGGACTGGGTACGATGCATCTCTCAGAGATCAGGGATGCATGAACAGGAAAAAGAGGAATTTATCGAAGAATTTTCTACATCAGAAGGGACACTGGTTGGATTTTGTGTGATGGGTGGTATTTTTTCGGAAGGTATTGATCTGATGGGGGAGAAACTGATCGGGGCGGTTATAGTAGGAACAGGTTTGCCCCAGATTGGGACAGAACGGGAAATACTCAGGCAGTATTATGATAAAAAAGGTGCAGATGGATTTGATTATGCATACAGATATCCCGGAATGAATAAAGTGCTGCAGTCAGCAGGACGTGTGATAAGAACTCAGGAGGATACAGGAATCATACTTTTGCTGGATGAGCGCTTTGCTGAACATAACTATCGTAATCTTTTCCCGGCAGAATGGGCTGACCGCAGAAACTGTACTCTGAATACGGTGGAACAGCAGCTTGGAGAATTCTGGAACAGGGTTTGTATGGATAAATAAAAAACCTGACCAGAGTCAGAATATGATCTCCATTAAGCAGACAAGGCATATAACCAGAATATCCCGAGACATACGGTATTACTGAGAATGAAGTAAACAGTAACTATGCTGGCATAGGGTGTTACTGGAAAAAAGACAAAAATGTTGCTATCCTGAAAAAAACAATATATACTTTGCTTACTATAAGAAAGAGATGTAACAATTCTGTCAGCTGTTATCTGACGATGGCAGTGAACAGTTACGAAAAGATATGGAAAGCAACCGTAAAAGGAGTTTTACATGAAAAAAAACAAACGAACGACGAAAACTTTTATCCTGGCAGGAACTCTGGCAGGGGCTGTTGTAATGACAACGACTTTGCCTGGCACTGTTTTGGCTGCACAGCAAAGTATGTCTTCTGTTACGGAACAGGCACAGATTCAGCCGATAGGTGATGGAAGTAATAAGTATATCATGAAGAGTGACGGATTTTACTGTCTGGATGTAAATGGAGCGAAAAGCAATCAGGCAGAGATTCATTATTTTCAGGACTATGAAATTGATGGAACGGTATTTGACGGATATTATTACCATGATGCAGACGGAAAATTTAAAGCCTGCAGTCCGCATATGGAACATTTGAAGAGTGTTACAGTATTTAGAAATACAGCCTCTGAGGAGACAACTGATACACAGACAACGCAGGAAACAGAGAAATTTGATGGTTTCTATTTTGTAAATAATCTTGGACGATTATCGGCAACCCCCCAGGTGAGATATATAGATAATCTGGCAATAGACGGAATCACGTTAAATGGCTACTATTACTTTGATGAAAATGGCAGAATGGTAACAGAGCCGGGAATCCATTCGCTTGAGATGGATTGCTATGAAATGAATTTCGACGGAAGCTATTATTTCGGCGGTGCGAACGGAGCTTTGGTACAGGAGAATACAGTGACAACAGACGGATTCATAGTGGATGACACAGGTAAAGTCATAAATCTGGATGATCTGGGAATCGATAACCTCAAACCACAGCTTGAAAATCTGCTGTCAGGATATCAGGGAACATGGAGTGTATATGTCAAAGATCTCAACGAGGATAAAGAGTTTCTGATTAACGATACGCCGTTATATTCTGCAAGCCTGATCAAGCCATTTGTCATGGCAAAGACTTACCAGGATATGGAACAGGTAAGAACGGATGAGGCGAAGAAATTAAATACAACGGATATGAAAACCGTAGATGTGAAATTAAATGATCTGTTGTGGAATATGATCACTGTCAGCGACAACGAATCCTGTAATGAACTGGTGAAACTTCAGACAGATGCACTTGATTTCAAAAAAGGTGCAGAGGACATCAATAAATATCTGGAAAAAGAGGGATATACAGAAACAAGTGTACAGCATACACTCCACCCGGCAGCCTCCGCGCAGGAAAGTCTTGGCGGTAGAAATATGACTTCTGTAAAAGACTGCGGAGCTCTGCTTGAGAGCATTTTCAAGGGAGAGTGCGTCAGCAAAGAAGCATCAGAGGAAATGCTTAATCTTCTGTCGAATCAGGAAAACACCTGGAAAATCCCGGAAGGACTTCCTGACGGAATAAAATCAGCAAATAAAACCGGAGAGACAGATCAGAACCAGCACGATATTGCGATCATTTACGGAGAAAAGACAACATACATATTGTGTATCATGTCCGAAAACTGCCCGGAAGGTACAGCAGTAACAAATATCCAGAATATTTCAAAGATCGTTTACAATTACCTGAATCTTTAAGGGCATTGTGTGCGGCGAATGATTGATTTTTACTGGAAAATCATGTATAATACCATAGAACTATGTCATGTACGATGAAACTTAACAGCAGTGGCGGGCAGAGAGGAATCGGTATCCCCCACTGACACGTGACAAGCCACAGTCATCTATGTGATTGTATGTCATATTCTGTGAAATTACCGACTGTGGATTGAAACAAACAATTGTATAAAGTCAGGAGGAAGAATTTAAATGCGAGTTGATGCGGACGATTTTGCCCGACCTTGCAGCTGCGGCAGGGAACACCAGATTGCAGTGAAAGAGATTTTGATAGAAGCCGGAGCAGTAGAGAAGCTTGAAGAAGAGATGTCAGAGGGGATGCTGAAAGAATATATATCTCCGCTGGTTATCTGCGACACCAATACCTATGCGGCAACAGAAGAAATCATGGAGGATATCTATGACAGATGCCAGGTATTAGTTCTGGACGCAGAGGGGCTTTTGGCTGACCGGAAAGCGATAAGAATTGTGGAGAACAACATGGAGGAAGATATTGACCTGATCCTCGCAGTAGGGGCAGGAACGATTCATGATATCAGCCGCTATGTTGCACACAAATACAAAGTACCTTTCATTTCAGTGCCTACCGCAGCAAGTGGAGATGGATTTGTAACAACAGTGGCTGCCATGACCCTGGACGGCATAAAGAAAACAGTGCCGTTGATTGCGCCTATCTGTGTATATGCAGATACAGATATTTTTTCAAAAGCTCCCCGGCGTCTTACAGATGCGGGAATTTCGGATCTGATGGGAAAATATATCTGTCTTGCAGACTGGAAAATCGCAAATCTGGTTACCGGAGAATATTTTTGCCGGGAAACTGTAAGACTGGAAGAAAAAGCCTTAAAGACGGTCAGATCTTCCATACAGGATATTGCAGAGGGCGAGGAAGATGAATGTGAACAGCTGATGTATGCATTGATCCTTTCCGGGCTTGCGATGCAGATGATCGGGAATTCAAGACCGGCATCCTGTGCAGAGCACCAGGTGACACATCTGTGGGATATGGAAGTGATCAATGGCCCGCTGAATGCACTTCATGGGGAGAAAGTCTCTGTAGCAACACTTCTTGTACTGGAGGAGTACAAGCGCATTGCCACAGCTATTACGCAGGGACGATGTCACGCAAAACTGTATGAGAATGAAGACGAGAAACTTCTGGAAGAAACCTTTGGAAGTAAAGGATTTCTGGAAGAGATAAAGAAAGAAAATGAACCGGAACTTCTGAAATCCATTTCACCGGAGCATCTGGAGAATTGTCTGGGTGGAATCGCGGAGATTATAGATGAGCTTCCGAGCGAACAGGATATGTTCCACATGCTGGAAAAGGCTGGATGTGCAAAGACGGTTTATGATATCGGACTTGATGAAGCAGCTGTTTTACCAAGTCTCAGACTTGCACCTTATACAAGAAGACGATTAAGCTTATTAAGACTCAGCAAAATGCTGGAAATCAAAGGAGAATGATTATGCGCGTTGGAATGGGATATGATGTACACAGACTAACCGAAAACAGAGATTTGATCCTTGGAGGAGTAAAGATTGACTGGGAGAAAGGTCTTCTGGGACATTCAGATGCCGATGTGCTGATCCATGCGGTGATGGATGCACTTTTAGGAGCAGCTGCGCTGGGTGACATCGGAAAACATTTTCCGGATACAGATCCTGCATATAAAGGAATTTCCAGTATTTTGCTGCTGGAACACGTAACGAAGCTATTGAAAGAATATCATTATGAGATTGGAAATATAGATGCAACGATCATTGCGCAGAAACCGAAAATGGCACCTCATATTTCACAGATGAGGGCAAATATGGCGAAAGCAATGGGAATTGATGAGTCTCAGCTGAATATTAAGGCTACTACAGAAGAAAAGCTGGGATTTACAGGAAGAGAAGAAGGAATTGCATCTCAGGCAATTTGTCTTCTTAATGAAGTAAAGTAATTGTTATAAGATTTTATAAAAAATCGTTACTGTACACACACCACTATTTCGCGAAGCGTGTTACGGAGTGAACAGTAACAAAAACTCTATAGAATGATAAAACATAGGGAAAACTGGAGGAATAGAGAATGAAACTTTTTAATACACTGACACGCAGAAAAGAAGAATTTGTACCTCTTGAAGAGGGAAAGGTTCGCATGTATGTCTGCGGTCCGACTGTTTACAACCTGATCCATATCGGAAATGCCCGTCCAATGATCATCTTCGATACTGTACGCCGTTACATGGAGTACAAGGGATATGAAGTAAACTATGTTTCTAACTTTACAGACGTAGATGATAAGATCATCAAGAAAGCAATCGAGGAAGGCGTAAGTGCTCAGGAGATTTCTGAACGTTATATTGCTGAGTGCAGGAAAGATATGGATGGCATGAATGTAAAACCTGCTACTACAAATCCACAGGCAACACAGGAAATCGATGGAATGATCAGCATGATCCAGACTCTGGTTGATAAAGGATATGCATATCCGGCAGTAGACGGTACTGTTTATTTCAGAGTTAAGAAATTCAAAGAATACGGAAAACTTTCTCACAAAAATCTGGATGATCTGCAGTCTGGTTTCCGCTCTCTGCAGGTATCAGGAGAAGACCAGAAAGAAGATCCGCTAGATTTCGTTCTCTGGAAACCGAAAAAAGAGGGAGAGCCATCCTGGCCATCCCCATGGTGTGACGGACGTCCTGGCTGGCATATTGAATGCTCTGTTATGGCAAAGAAATATCTCGGAGATGAGATTGATATTCATGCAGGCGGTGAGGACCTGATCTTCCCACATCATGAAAATGAAATTGCACAGAGTGAATGCTGCAACGATAAGATTTTTGCAAAATACTGGATGCACAATGCATTCTTAAACATTGATAACAGAAAAATGTCCAAGTCTCTTGGAAACTTCCGTACTGTACGTGAGATCAGCGAGCAGTATGATCTTCAGGTACTTCGTTTCTTCATGCTGAATGCACATTACAGAAGCCCGCTGAACTTCAGCGCAGATCTGATGGAAGCTGCAAAGAATGCGTTAGAGCGTATCACAGATGCAGCTGCAAACTTAAAAGACAGAAAAGCAGCAGCACAGACAGAGGCTGCGACAGATGCAGAGAAAGAACTCCTTGCACAGTCTCAGGAGTTTGTTAAGAAATTCGAAGAAGCAATGGATGATGACTTCAACACTGCGGACGCACTGGCTGCAATCTTTGAACTGGTTAAATTTGCCAACACAAATGTATCCGAGGAAAGCTCCTCAGAATTCGCCGGAGCACTGCTTGATACAATGGTAAAATTATGCGATGTACTTGGTCTGAAAGCAGAGAAGAAAGAAGAAATTCTTGATAAAGAAATTGAAGATCTGATCGCAGAACGCCAGGAAGCAAGAAAAGCAAAGAACTTTGCGAGAGCAGATGAGATCAGAGATGAACTTCTGGCTAAGGGAATTATCCTTAAAGATACCCGTGAGGGAGTAAAATGGAAACGAGCTTAAACGGTATGGCAGAAATAAATGAGTTTGATAAGCGTGATATTGCTGTCAATGAAAACGAAGCAGATGAGGCAAAAGTTGATGAGATAAAAGCTGTTGCTATTGAAAAAGATTCTGAAAGCAAAGGCGATTTGAGTAGTGGAATGGACATTATCGGTTTGAAAGGGATGCTTCATCAGGCATTTCATCTGAAAGATAATGATATGAGGTCTTACTCACCCTTGACTTTAGCTTATATCGGAGACGGTGTTTACGAATTGGTGATCCGCACGGTTCTTGTGAAAAAAGGAAACTGTCCGGTAAATCAGCTGCACAGAAAGGCAAGCAGTCTGGTTAAAGCAGGCACACAGTCTTCTATGATGGAAGTGATCGAACCAATGCTTACGCAAGAGGAGCACAGTGTTTATAAAAGAGGCAGAAATGCGCACTCCCCGACAATGGCAAAGCACGCAACAATGGCAGATTACCGCAGAGCAACCGGATTTGAAGCTCTGATGGGATATTTATATTTAAAAGATGATTTCGGCAGAATCATAGAACTGGTTCGTGCAGGAATCGGAGAGGATCAGATATGAGTGAACAGATAGAAGGACGCAATGCAGTCCTGGAAGCTTTTCGTTCCGGTAAATGTGTAGATAAGCTGTTTATCCTGGATGGATGCCAGGATGGACCAGTCCGCACTATTGCCAGAGAGGCAAGAAAAAAAGATACGATTATCAATTATGTGGCAAAAGAGCGTCTGGATCAGTTAAGTGAGACAGGTGCACATCAGGGCGTGATCGCCCAGGTAGCTGCTTATGAATATGCAAGCGTAGAAGATATCCTTGTAAAAGCAAAGGAAAAAGGGGAAGATCCATTTATCTTTATTCTGGATAATATTGAAGATCCTCATAATCTCGGTGCAATTATTCGTACTGCAAACCTGGCAGGAGCACATGGCGTGATCATTCCGAAGAGACGTGCAGTAGGACTGACCTCTACAGTTGCCAAGACTTCAGCAGGTGCATTAAACTATACACCTGTTGCAAAAGTGACAAATCTGGGACATACCATTGATGAGCTGAAAGAGCAGGGAATGTGGTTTGTATGCGCAGATATGGGCGGAGAAACTATGTATAACCTGAATCTTACAGGTCCGATCGGAGTTGTGATCGGTAACGAAGGTGAGGGAGTAAGCAGACTAATTCGCGAGAAATGTGATTTTGTAGCATCTATTCCGATGAAGGGGGATATTGATTCCCTGAATGCATCAGTAGCAGCAGGTGTACTCGGCTATGAGATCGTACGTCAGAGAATGCAGAAGAAATAAGTGCCATATTTACATTAGTTATTAGAGAGTTATGTGGTTAATCTGTTTTGGTGTAAATGGCGTATTGGTTGTGCAGCAGAATAGAATTGTTTCAGTTAATAGCAACATTTATGGAAAACGGAAGGTTTAAATTGATGAAACAGTATGACGGAATCAAGGATGAAGAATTAATCTTTCGCTTTAAAAACGGAGAGTCAGAGATTCTCGACTATCTTATGGAAAAATACAAGAACATGGTCCGCAAGAAAGCAAGGACTATGTTTCTGATAGGCGGGGAGAATGATGATCTGATACAGGAAGGTATGATCGGACTGTTTAAGGCAGTCCGCGACTACCAGCCGGACAAAGATGCCACATTTCAGACTTTTGCGAGCATATGCGTGGACAGACAGATTTACAATGCAATCCAGAGTTCTAACAGGCAGAAACATCAGCCGCTTAACTCATATGTCTCTCTCAGTGAGCAGGACGGAGAGAACGAAGAACATCTTGGTGATACCTGGGTAGAAAATCCGGAATCGATCATCATCGACCAGGAAAACGTTGAGAATCTGGAACAAGAGATCACCACCACATTAAGCCCGATGGAGAATCAGGTACTGGAATACTATCTGGCAGGAAACGGCTACGGAGAGATTGCCGAACTTATGGGAAAAACACCAAAATCCATAGACAACGCACTCCGCAGAATCCGCACCAAAATAAAAGAACAACTGGAACAGCTCCGTAAATAAAAAAATACAGAATTTTAACCGAAGGTAATTTTTATAAAAATAAAAAAGTTAAAAAATAGGGATTGACAATACGGTTAAGTTCTGGTAACATATCCAAATGTGAGCGGTAAATCTGACACGATGCTGATGTGGCTCAGAGGTAGAGCACTTCCTTGGTAAGGAAGGGGTCACGGGTTCAATTCCCGTCATCAGCTTTTTTTAATGCTTGAAAATAAAAATAGAAGCTCATAAGCTATCAAAATAAAGAGGGTTTATGGGCTTTTTGTGTTATGTTAGAGATGAGTTGTTTGCAATGAGACATCTTCAAAATACATATGATTTTGTATGATCTGGATTCTTGATATAGTCTCTTAACACCAGATTAATATATTGACTGAAAGAACAATCATTATCCTCTGCAAGTTCTTATGCACGAATAAACTCAATATTATTTTATGAACGTTTAAGAACTCTTTGTACTTCTAAAGATATAAGAGATATGATATACTACAGTGTTGTCCAACCGATACCCGGCAACGGGAGGAGATGATCTACGTGGATGTTGTAATTTCTTTTATTGTCTCCTTGATGGCTGGTGTAGCTTGCCACTACATCATAAATGGATAGACGGCAATAAGTAGGACAACGCTAACCTGGCAGTTTCTTGTCTACACTAAAAAACAAGAAGAAGCCCTCGGTACTGGGAATACCGGGGGCTTTATTCTTTTTGTCCACGTGGACTTGTAATTTCTTTCTGCCTACCGGCATTATAGCATATGCAAGATGAAAGTGCAATATACAAAAAAAGTAGCAGATTCCAGATAAATGCAGTCGTTACTGTTCACACGCCACTATCAGCCTCAACAGTGCATAAAATAAGGCTTGCCACCATTGTGGAAACAGTTGACAGATGGAATTTCCAATGATAATATAAATTCATTCGTTTGTGCTTAATAGAAGGAAAATCAATATAGTTAATAAAATGTACTTATACTATAACTGAAAATAACGGATATACTGGTTTTGTGGGTACGGGCAGATGATGCAGTGACATGAAATATGTATAAAATACGAAAAACAGGAGGGAAAAAGATGGAGAACGAAACAGTTTCCAAGAATTTTATTGAGAATATTATTGATAAAGATTTAGCAGAGGGTGTTTATGACACCGTGCATACACGTTTCCCGCCAGAACCGAATGGATATCTTCATATCGGTCATGCGAAATCTATTCTTTTAAACTATGGCCTTGCTCAGGAGTATAACGGCAAATTCAACATGCGCTTTGATGATACAAACCCGACAAAAGAGAAAAGCGAATTTGTAGATTCTATTAAAGCTGATATCAAATGGCTGGGTGCTGACTGGGAAGACAGACTTTTCTTTGCATCTGACTATTTTGACCAGATGTATGAAGCTGCTGTAAAGCTGATCCAGAAAGGAAAAGCATACGTATGCGACCTGACAGCAGATCAGATTCGTGAATACCGCGGAACACTTACAGAGCCAGGTAAAGAAAGCCCATACAGAAATAGAACTGTTGAAGAGAATCTTCAGCTTTTCGAGGAGATGAAAGAGGGTAAATATGCAGACGGAGAGAAAGTACTCCGCGCTAAGATTGATATGGCATCTCCGAACATGAATATGCGTGACCCGGTTATTTATCGTGTTGCTCATATGACACACCACAGAACAGGCGATAAATGGTGCATCTATCCGATGTATGACTTCGCTCATCCGATCGAAGATGCAATCGAGGGAATCACACATTCCATCTGTACACTGGAATTCGAGGACCACAGACCACTGTATGACTGGGTTGTAAAAGAACTGGAATATCCGCAGCCTCCGAAACAGATTGAATTTGCAAAACTTTACCTGACAAATGTTGTCACAGGTAAACGTTATATCAAGAAACTTGTAGAAGAAGGAATCGTAGACGGATGGGATGATCCGCGTCTGGTTTCCATCGCAGCACTGCGCCGTCGTGGCTTCACACCGGAATCTATCAAGATGTTTGTTGAACTTTGTGGTGTATCCAAGGCAAACAGCTCTGTTGATTACGCAATGCTTGAGTACTGTATCCGCGAGGACCTGAAACTGAAACGTCCGCGTCTGATGGCAATCATTGATCCGATCAAACTTGTGATCGATAACTATCCGGAAGGTGAAATTGAGTATCTGGAAGCTCCGAATAATATGGAGAACGAAGAACTTGGAACACGTAAGATGCCATTTGGCAGAGAACTTTATATTGAGAGAGAGGATTTCATGGTAGATCCGCCTAAGAAATATAAGAGAATGTTCCCTGGCACAGAGGTTCGTCTTATGAATGCATATTTTGTAACATGTACAGGATACGAAGCAGACGAAGATGGTACAGTACGCGTAGTACATTGTACTTATGATCCGGCAACAAAGGGTGGAAACGCACCGGATGGCAGAAAAGTAAAAGGAACAATTCACTGGGTAGAAGCAAGCCAGGCTGGCAAAGCAGAAGTTCGTCTCTATGAGAATATCGTAGATGAGGAAAAAGGTGTATACAACAAGGAAGACGGTTCACTGAACGTAAATCCGAATTCTCTGACTAAAGTTACTGCTTATGTAGAGCCTGCACTGATGAAAGCAAAAGGCTATGACAGCTTCCAGTTCGTAAGAACAGGATTCTTCTGCGCAGATATCCATGACTCTAAGGAGGGAGCACCTGTATTTAACCGTATCGTATCTCTTAAGAGCTCATTTAAACTGCCGAAAGCATAATGTAATAAAAGATAAAGAAACAGCCAGGCGATTATTCGTCTGGCTGTTTGCAACATATAGTATAATTACGCTGTAATGCTTTGGTGATATAAATTTCCATATGATTAAAAATATCTGCTAGTGTGCCGACAAGTTGATTCATTCCTCAGATTCAGCTGCTGCCTCAATAGCTTCTTCGAAGTCTTTTGGATCGTCGGCATCTTCTTCCTCTTCGTCAGCATCTTTGATTTCAACTTCTGTGGCTGCTTCAGGAGCTTCTTCTGAATTTTCTGAATCAGATTCAGCTGCTACTTCGTCAGCTTTGTCTTCTGCACTGTCATTCTCTGCCTGCTCACCTGTATGTTCCCAGGACTGGAAATCTTCTGCAGTTTCAGCTTCTTCGTCAGCTTTTTCCTCAGTTTTCTCTTCTTCGTCTGTCAGATCAAAATCATCAAAGTCATCTTCAAAATCCTCTTTGCAGGATCCTTTCTTTGCGATAATAGCGGCAACGACACCGGCAGCAGCTGCGGTAAGAGCGCCGACTGCAACAAATCCCCAGTATTTATTAATTTTAGCCATGATAATCATAAACTCCTTTCTGATATTCTCCTATTTCTGCGAATATGAAACAGATTAGTGATAGGTTATTCATATTTTAATACGTTTTGCATAAAAAGAAAAGCAAAACTTTTTCTGAAAGCAGTTGCATAGCAAAAAGATACAAGGTATACTATGACACGAAAGAAGAGGGCGCTGATAAAAACACTTCACAGAATAAAAGCGTTCGAACAGCAACAGAAGAGGTTTATATATGAGAAGAATTATCTTAGCATCTGCTTCACCCAGACGAAGAGAACTGCTGGAGAGAGCAGGCGTGAAATTTGAAGTGATACCTGCATCAGGAGACGAGAATAGGACTTCTGATGACCCGAAAGAGGCAGTTGCGCAGCTGGCAAGAGATAAGGCGGTTTCTGTTAAAGCGACAGTAGAGGATGCCGAAGAGGAAACTGTAATTATCGGTTCTGATACAGTGGTAGTGTTTCAGAATATGATTCTTGGAAAACCACACGATCAGGAAGATGCAGTAAATACCCTGAAGAAACTGCAGGGGAACACCCATCAGGTATACACTGGTGTTTCTGTATTGGAGAAAAAGAATGGACAATGGCAGGAACATACCTTTTATGAGAGTACGGATGTGACATTTTATCCGGTTTCAGATGGAGAAATCAGAGAATATGTTGCGACAGGAGAGCCTATGGATAAAGCGGGAAGCTACGGAATTCAGGGGCTTTTCGGAATATATGTAAAAGGAATTAATGGAGACTACAATAATGTGGTAGGGCTTCCGGCCGCCAGATTATTTTATGAAATGAAGAAATCAGGAATTGACTTGAGAGGATGACAAAAGATGATTAAGGCATGTATATTTGATTTGGATGGAACGTTAGCTGATACACTGGAATCCATGGCATATGTCACAAACGTTATCATGGAAAAATTTGGTTTAAAGACACTTCCAGTGGATAATTTCAGATATTACAGCGGAGAAGGTGCAAGCATGCTGATCCGCCGTGCACTTAAAGATGCCGGGGACCCGGAGCTTACTCATTATGAGGAAGGAGAGAGACTTTACAGAGAAATGTTTGCAGCAGATCCGATGTATAAAGTAGTTCCTTATAAGGGAATGCCAGAGACATTGAAAGAGCTGAAGAAACATGGAATGAAGTTGGCAGTCTGCTCCAACAAACCGCATCCGGCAGCTGTAAAAGTTATCGCGCAGCTTTTCGGAGAAGAGTTTGACATGGTGGTCGGACAGAGTGATGCAATCCGCAGAAAACCTGCTCCGGACGGTCCTCTGATGGTTGCTGAGAAATTTGGTGTAAAACCAGAAGAGTGCATGTATGTAGGAGATACCAGCACAGATATGAAAACAGGAAAAGCAGCAGGAATGTTCACAGTTGGTGCATTATGGGGATTCCGTGACCGTGAGGAACTCAACGAAAATGGCGCAGATATAGTTGCCGAAGCACCGACTGACTTAGTAAAGATTTGCGAGGAACATGGAAATGATTAAGTTAGTTGCCAGTGACCTGGATGGAACTTTGCTCTTAAATAAAGCACAATCTTTGCCGGAAGAGATATTTCCACTGATCAGACAGTTACAGGAAATGGGAATTATATTTGTTGCAGCCAGTGGCAGACAGTACCCGAATATGAGAAAACTGTTTGCACCTGTTGCGTCAGAGATTTCTTATATTTCCGAAAATGGTGCTTTGGCAGTAGATCATGGGGAAGTACTGTATCAGGATTCTTTTGACAAGGAACTTGCAAATGAGATCATTTCTGCAATCATGGAAAAGAAAGATGCAGAGTTTACCTGTTCAGCAAAGGATTACCATTATCTGATGCCGAAGACAAAGAAATTCCATGATCATATGTTATATGAAGTAAAAAATGAGTGCAGATTTGTAAAAAGTCTGGATGAAATGACAGATCCGATTATGAAGCTGGCTGTATTTGAGCCGGGTGGTCTTACCGAAGAGTCCGTAAAATACTGGACCGGAAGATTTGGAAAAGACTGTGTGGTTGTTACGTCGGGAAATGAATGGATTGATTTTATCCCTTTTGGTACTAATAAGGCAAAGGGAATTATAGAATATCAGAAGAGATATCATATTTCGCCGGAAGAATGTCTGACATTCGGAGACGAATATAATGATATAGAGATGCTTAAGGCAGTAAAATATGGCTTTGCCATGGCTCATTCTAAGGAGGGGGTACGGGCAGCAGTGTCCTATGTGACAGAACGGGTTGAACCGATCCTTGAGAAGCTGATTTTGGCAAAGGGAGAAATTGAGGAGGTAATTTAAAATGTTTACAGAAGAATGTATCAATACTTTTCTGGAAAATCAGGAGCAGCTTTTTCCACAGCCGGTGGCAGAATCTTATGAGGCAGCAGAAGCTTTTCTTGAGGACTGCATGGCACAGGTAGTAGATTCTATCGAAGAGGTCAGAGAGTATCTGGAAGAGGTCGGAGCTGATGTGGATGGAATGTCAGATGAAGAGTTGGAAGAAGCAAGCGAAGTTTTTGCACTGTCAGATGGAAAATATCTGATCGTAGAGGGATAAAACAACAGTATCTGTCTTGGAAATGATGGTATGAACGTTAATTATTGTTGGTAAATGGTGCAGGATAAGTACCCATAGGTGTAAAATGTAATTTAGAGCTGCTGTAATGAAGTTTACAGTGGCTCTTTTTGATATTATAGGAAGAAAAATACAGATTACATTTTCTTAAAATACAGTGTTATAATGGCTTTATGCAGAGAATGAAGAAAATGTCATTGCCACTCATTGTAAATATCCTGCGAAATATATTGAGGAGATGCAATGAACAGTAATGAAATCACAATTCTATTATAAATGAAAAGGAGGACTACAGATGGAGAGAAGGAGATTTCTTGCAATCGTGATGACTGTGATGATGGTTATTTCATTGATTCCATCCATGGTTTTTGCGGCAGCTCCGTCAGGAGAGCTTGGTGGCAAGCTTAAGGTTAAAGGGCTTGCAGCAGTAGGGGTAACTGTGAGCGCGGATTACTCAAAGGTCACACCGGAGGGAGTGACAGATGAAGATTTTACTTTTTCCTGGTCAAGACAGACAGGAGAGAAGGAATTAACACAGATAGGGACTGAGAAAACGTATACGATTACTCAGGAGGATCTGGGATATAAACTGGAACTTGATATCACACCGATAGACGGAAGTGGTCTAACAGGAACGCTGACAGCCAAAACATTAGAAGTAGCGGCTACAGAGGACGAGGCGAAAGCCCTTGCAGAGCAGAATCCGGATGAAACGGAGGAAGCACAGCTGGCGGAGACTACAGATGAAACAGAGAACAATCAGGATTCTGAGAATCAGACTACTGATGAAACACAGACAGATGCGAATCAGAATGTAGAAAATTCACAGAATGATGAAGTGCAGGAAACAGAAGGCCAGTTGGATGAAACACAGACTGACTACGATAATGAGAGTGCACAGCAGACGGATGGTTCACGGGAAAATGCGTCTGATCAGACATATAACGAGACAGGCAGCACAGAGGGAACTGATGATTCTCAGATGAAAATCTATACAGAAGAACAGCTTCAGGTAGATGAAAATGGAAATGTGCAGACTGACAAAACAGATGAAAACGCAGAAGACACTGCGGGAAAAGACAGCAAAGAAGCTTATGAGGCTGTTGCATCTGTAGAAGACAGTGAAGATCCGGTTTGTGATTTTGGAACAGCGCAGAGTAATCTCAAAGATGTTGAGGCACAGTATGTGCAGATCACAAATATAGGAAGTGAAACCTTAAATTTCCAGGAAATCAGCCCGGAACATTTTATGGTTGCTGATATTACAGAACCACTGGCGGCAGGCGAATCTGTGAACGTATGGGTACAGCCAAGAGAAGAACTGGAAGCCGGAGATTACGATGACGTGATCACTTATGAGACAGAAGAGGGAACAGAGGTATCCTTTGAAGCAAAGATTACGATTGAGGATGAATCATCTGACGCAGATGACGAGGATTTGAAACCAGTAGAAGATCCAAAAGAAGAACCGGCTGACACCACAGAACCGGCTGAAACACCGGATGATTCAAAGACATCAGATGATACAGAAGCGCCGGCATCAGATGATAATACAGACGCATCTCTTGAAGCACAGTCTTTGGATATAAATACCGGGACATTGAATTTCAGTGATGTTGAGGAAAATTATACACAGGCAAATGAGACTTTGTCTGTAACAGTAACAAACACAGGCGACAGTGCTGTTACACTGAGAATACCACAGTCAGAATACTTTAATGTACTGAATGAGGATGGAAGTGAAGCTGTATCAGGAACACAGCTTGCCAAAGGGGAATCCATTATGTTCATGGTACAGCCAAAGACAGGGCTGACTAAGGGAGATTATAGCGATACTCTGATATTTGGAAGCAATGAAGATTCAGAAGTAACCGCACAGGTGACTGCTGAAATTTCAGTAAAAGAAGCACAACAGCAGATTACAGAGATTCAGGCAGATCCGGCCTCTGTTAATTATGATGATTTGAAAGAGGGGTATGATACTCCTGATTCAACAACAGTTACACTTACAAATACAGGAAATACAACAGTTTCACTGGTACAGCCGGTGGGAGAATATTTTAATATCGGAGAACTTTCTGCATCAGAACTGAATCCGGGAGATACCGCTGAATTTGCAGTAACTCCGGTAACAGGACTGACAGCCGGAGACTATATGGACAGTATCCAGATTATGCAGACAAACGCTGATGGACTGGAAGAAGTGCTGTCAACAGTAAATGCTTCGATTGCTGTTTCTGAAGTGGAAAAAATTTACAAATTATCTGTTGATCCGACAGAACTGGATTTTGGAAATACAAAAGCCGGATACGGCGAAGCACCGAAAGCACAGAAAGTTACTGTGACAAATGAAGGAAATACAAATGTTACTTTAAATACGCCTTCAGCTAAGAACTTTAAAATTGGTAAATTTTCTGCTACAGAACTTGCACCGGGTGAGAGCGCGACATTTAAGATTCGTCCAAAAGAAGGTTTGAAGGCTGGTTCTTATACAGAAGCTATCGCCGTTAATACTGATCAGAACGTCAGTGCAAAGGTAAATGTCAAATTTACAGTTAAGACTGTTCGCAAAGCGAAGATTGCAGATCCGGCAGATAATAAGATCACAGGAATCAGTTCTGAGGGATATACAACGCAGTCCAAGATTACTTTCACTGCAGTTGGTGCAGGTATGGATAACGAGAGTCCTGGAAAGGGAGATGTCCGCTATGTACCATATAACTGGAAAGTAATCAACACAAACAGCTGGAGCAGTGCACCGTATACGGCAGCATTTGGAATTACAAAAGCAGGGACTTATACACTGACTGTTGTATTTGACCGCCAGATGTATAACGGAAAAGAGTGGGAAAATACAGGAGAGCAGGATACCAAACAGGTAAACTTCAATATTACTCAGGCACAGACAGTAACGGCAACTCCAACTCCACAGCCAAACGGAGCAACTGCAAAATCTGCTGTAAAGACAGGTGATACAACGAATATCGCGCCGTTTGTGATCATTCTGGTGATTGCGGCAGGATGTATCGCAGGTGTTGTGGTTTATAAAAAGAGGAAAAATTAAATATAAAACAAACTGTTAGCACTCATTTTGAATGAGTGCTAATTTTTTCTTGACTTTTGGATTAAATGGTATTACTATATCTCTCAGAGAAGCAACTACAGATAAAAAGTTGCAGTAAATACAAAAAAAGGAGTGTGGACAGCATGGCTGTAAAACATGGAAGTTTATCAATCAACAGTGAAAATATTTTCCCGATTATTAAGAAATGGTTATATTCCGATCATGATATTTTTGTAAGAGAGCTGGTATCCAACGGATGTGATGCGATTACAAAACTGAAAAAACTGGAAGTAATGGGAGAATATAATTTCCCGGAAGGATATAAACCGGAAATTCAGGTAATTGTTAACCCTGATGAAAAGACGCTGAAATTTATCGATAATGGTATCGGTATGACTGCTGAAGAAGTTGAGAAATATATTACTCAGATTGCTTTTTCAGGTGCAACCCAGTTCCTTGAGAAATACAAAGATAAAACAACAGATGACCAGATGATCGGTCATTTCGGACTTGGTTTCTATTCTGCATTTATGGTAGCAGATGAAGTACACATCGATACACTTTCTTATACAGAAGGTGCACAGCCTGTACATTGGTCCTGTGATGGTGGTACAGAGTATGATATTCAGGAAGGCAACAAGAATACAATCGGTACAGAGATTACATTATTCCTGAATGAAGATTGTCTGGAATTTGCAAACGAATATCGTATGCGTGAGATTCTGGAGAAATATTGTTCCTTTATGCCGGTTCACATTTATCTTTCCAAGGCAAACGCACCGCAGGAATATGAGACGATCGATGAAGCTGAATTAAGAGATGACGATGTAGTTATTGAACATATTCATGAAGAAGCTAAGACAGAAGAGAAAGAAAACGAGAATGGTGAGAAGGAAGTTGTTGAAGTTTCCCCTGCAAAGGATAAAGTAAAGATCAATAAACGTCCGGTTTCCATCAGTGATATCAATCCTCTCTGGATGAAACATCCGAATGAATGTACAGATGATGATTATAAGGAATTCTACCGTAAAGTATTTATGGATTACAAAGAGCCGTTATTCTGGATTCATCTGAATATGGATTATCCGTTTAACTTAAAAGGTATCCTGTACTTCCCGAAGATTAATACAGAGTATGATTCTATCGAAGGAACAATCAAACTGTATAACAACCAGGTATTTATCGCAGATAATATCAAAGAGGTAATTCCGGAATTCCTTCTTCTGCTGAAAGGTGTAATTGACTGCCCGGATCTGCCGCTGAACGTATCCAGAAGTGCACTGCAGAATGATGGATTTGTACAGAAGATTTCCGAGTATATTTCCAAGAAGGTAGCAGATAAACTGACAGGAATGTGCAAAACAGACCGTGAATCCTATGAAAAATACTGGGATGACATCAGCCCATTCATTAAATATGGCTGCATCAAAGATACTAAATTTGCAGAGAAAATGGGAGATTATGTACTCTTTAAGAATCTTGAAGGCAAATATCTGACACTGAAAGATTGCATTGAAGAGAACAAGAAAGAAACAGAAGAACCAGAAAATCAGACAGAAGAGAAGAAAGAAGATACTGCATCTGAAGAAAATAAAGATGCACAGGAGAAAGAGCCTGAGAAGACCGTAATCTTCTATGTAACTGATGAGGTTCAGCAGAGCCAGTATATTAATATGTTCAAAGAGGCAGGAAAGGATGCTGTTATCCTGAAACATAACATCGACAGCGCATTTATCTCCAGTCTGGAACAGAAACATCAGGATGTACAGTTCAAGAGAATCGACGCTGACCTTACAGATGAAATGAAGGGTGAAGGCACAGCAGACGAAGAAACTGTAAAAGCACTGACAGAACTTTTCCGTAAGAATCTTCACAAGGATAAACTGGAAGTACATGTAGAGAATCTGAAGAATGAAAATGTATCTGCAATGATGACTCTTTCCGAAGAAAGCCGCCGTATGCAGGATATGATGAAAATGTACAATATGTACGGAATGGATCCGAATATGTTTGGCGGACAGGAAATACTGGTTCTGAATGCAAATCATCCGTTGGTTAAATATCTGGCAGAGAATAAGGAATCTGATAAAGCGTCTGTAATCTGCGAGCAGCTGTACGACCTTGCAATGATGAGCCATAAACAGCTCTCACCTGAGGAAATGACAAAATTTGTTCAGAGAAGCAATGAAATCCTGCTGATGATAACAAAATAATCCGTCAGATAGTGAGTTAAGCGCCCATAACGAACAACAAGCAGTGGGTGGGGACTTGCTTGTATCAGGAGGGGTACAAGACCCTCCTGATAAACTGCGAAGCAGTTATTCGGTGTAGAGCCACGTAGCGGAAGCGGATTGCGAATATCCGATTGCCTAAATAAAAAACAAAATATAGTACTTTTTTGACGATTGGTATTGACAAATGTCTTATAAATTTTTATGATTAAATTGCTGATATTTTAATAACATGTCGAATCCATAAGAAGTATAACGGTTGCCGTATGCTTTGTATATGGTAACTGGGTAACGGAAAATCCGAATGACAATTACTGTATCTTCCATTTACGTTATGAAAAAATGTGTGTAAATAAAAGAGATGCCAGACCTGTGATCATACAGGCTATGGAGATTGTTAGGAGGAACGAAGTATGGCTGAAGTGTATGGAATTATTAGAAAATTAGGCGCAACGTCAAAGTATAAGGGATATTATTATGTTGCAGATGCTGTGGAGATGGCACAGGGAATACATGAACGTCCGGTTAAGGTGACGAAAGATATTTATCCGATCATTGCGAGAAAATATAAATCAACACCTTCTAATGTAGAACATAATATCAGGACATTGGTAAATTTGTGCTGGATGAACCATAAAGATACATTGCAGGAAATCGCAGGATGTACAATGTCAGATAAACCGACTAACAGTGAGTTTATAGATATTCTGGTGTATTATCTGTATTGTTCTGCTAAAGCAGGAACAGATAACAAATAATAAGGCCGCTTATAATTTCTCACAGGAAATATGATGACTGGAGAAAAAAGTGACCAGAGAATCATCCCAGAGATGTTCCAGACGTTTGTCCAGGCTGAAGGAAGTGTAGGAAACACCTGTTGTACATAAAAGTGCCTGATTTTTATACTGGATATTCAGGTAGAAATTGCGGACGGGAATGTCTGAAGGGAGACTTTCATTTCTTAACAAAGACTGCACCTGTTCGTGAGAAAGCTCAAATACGATTTTGAAATTCAATGGTGTGCGTTTGCCGCGTATAACAGAGAAACAGAATGGTTTTACATCATGCCACAGAGAATATTCGGCAGATTTTTCCAGAAGAGCAGATTTTGTATCTGTATCAAAGAAATCGTGCTGAAGTTTGCCGTCGATAGTGAAAGTATTGAAAGTTGTAATAGATGATTCAATAAAGGAAAAATGATCAAATACTTCACCAATCAGGAGCTTATTCATAAAATCTTTTATATCAATAATTCTTAAAGCGAGCATACAACACCTCTTTCTACAACACATTTTTTATAATACTTATTTCGTGGATTCAACAGCGTTCCCTGTAATTTGCATGGAGCGTTTTTTTATTATAAATCACTTTTGAAAAAAAGAACAGCGTTTTTATGAAAAAGTCTTTTCAAATGTAAATCAGTATGATAATATATATCTGGTATTGAATACTACATATAATGGAAAAGAGGACGATATAATTGAGATATAAGATTGTCATAGATAGTTGTGGAGAACTTTTGGATGAATGGAAAGATGATGAACATTTTGAATCAGTCCCTCTGACTTTGATGGTGGGAGCTGAGCAGATCATAGATGATGAGGCGTTTGACCAGGCGGCTTTTCTTAAGAAAGTGGCTGACTGCCCGGAATGCCCGAAGTCAGCCTGCCCGTCACCGGAGAGATATATGAGGGCGTATGATTGTGAGGCAGAGCATATTTATGCAGTAACTTTATCTTCTGAATTGAGTGGATCTTATAACAGTGCATTGCTTGGCAGAAATCTTCTTCTGGAGGATCATCCGGATAAAAAAATCCATATATTTAATTCACGTTCCGCATCCATCGGACAGAGCCTGATCGGAATGAAAATCCAGGAATGTGAAGAAGCGGGAATGAGCTTTGAAGAGGTGGTATCAACAGTAGAACACTATATTGAAGGACAGCATACATTCTTTGTACTTGAGAACCTTGATACATTGAGAAAGAATGGACGCCTCAGCAAGGTGAAAGCTTTAGTGGCAAGTGCATTAAAGATCAAACCGGTTATGGGATCTACAGATGATGGAAATATCTGTCAGCTGGATCAGGCAAGAGGAATGAACCGTGCCATGATCAAAATGGTGGAACAGGTGATTGCAAAAACTCCGGACAGTGCTGAAAAAGTGTTGGCAATCAGTCATTGCAACTGTCCTGCAAGAGCACAGGTCCTCAAAGAAGCTTTTGAGGAAAGAATGAAACTTGCGAAGATCGTAGTTCTTGACACAGCAGGCGTAAGTTCGATGTATGCAAATGACGGCGGAGTGATCGTTGCTGTATAATAGATTGCCTATTTTCTTTTGCAATAAAGTGTGCTATAATCAGAAAATACGAAATATTAGATGCAAAGGAGATATATCATGAGCCAGAAGAAAGTCGATGCTTATAAGGCCAGAAAAGGACAGCATAGCAAAGCAGACAAGAAAGAAAAAATGCTTTTTGGACTGGAAATGTTTGCCTGGGCATTTATTTGTGTTGTGATCGTTGCATGGATTGGATATTCTGCATATGTCAAAGTAACAGGAGCCAAAGAGAATGTGGTTCAGAATACAGTAATGGATACTACTGCACTTGACAATTACATTTCAAATATGACAACAGATACAACGGATGATGCAGACAGCACAGATGCTGATACTGAAAATACAACTGCTTCTGAAGACACAGACAGCGAAGACACAGTTGCAGATGATACTGCCACAGATACAGAAGAAACAGACGCAGAAGAAACCGCTGATAATAAAGAATCAACAGACGGTACTGCATCCACAGATGACGCAGAGACAGAAAGTACAGATTCTGCTTCTACAGACAGCACAGACGCTGAATAAGATCAAGTTTTTATAATTAAAAAAGCAAAAAAAATCCCCGGATCATCCGGGGATTTTTTGAGGTTTAATCCGTATTTAAAAGTGCGGAATTCAATCCTCTTACGTTATCGAAAATTATGAATTATAATTTTGTAACGTTTGCAGCCTGCATTCCACGAGCACCTTCTGTTAAGTCGTATGTTACAGCCTGGCCTTCTTCAAGGGATTTGAATCCTTCACCATTGATAGCGGAGAAATGTACAAATACGTCTGCACCGTCTTCACCAGTGATAAATCCGTAACCTTTTTCTGCGTTGAACCATTTTACAGTTCCCTTGTTCATGTTGTTACCTCCATAAAAAATAAAAAAATTATATAGCTTCTGGCAATAAAAAAATCACCAGATTTTACAGATTATATACCAGTATATAATCTCTAAAAACCAGTGACTATACATTAAATAATCCAGATATGAATTGATTATATCTCCCGCATTTTGAAATGTCAAGCAAAAAAGACCGCATAGAAGCAAAAAAAGACTTTATAAAATAAGCGGTTTCGTGTATTATGTATATCAGAAAGTTACTGCCTTGTAATCAACATAGATGATAGAAAGTATCTAAAGTACCTGGCAGTGAACACGCTCTAGTGTGCCGACAAGTTGATTCTTGAAACAATCTTGCAGGATAAATTTTCTTATTTCAAGGCGGAGGAGAGAGGTGTAGCGGTGGATACGGCGACCGACGACAACGCAGAAATAAGAAATTTAGACGTAAGATTGTTCAAGAAATCAACTTGTCTGTACACTGGACCACAACGAAGGGAGAGAATTGTATGGGTATTCTGATTCGGGGAGGGCGTATCGTAGATGCGGCCACCGATACTGATAAAAAAGGCGATGTTTATCTGGAAGACGGAGTGATCACTGAAATTGGTGAGAAACTTTCAGTAAAGGATAAAAGTGACAGAGTGATTGACGCGAAAGGATGTCTGGTAATGCCAGGTCTGATTGATCTTCATGTTCATTTCAGAGATCCTGGACAGACACAGAAGGAGGATATAGAGACAGGTTCCCGCGCTGCTGCGAGAGGTGGAGTGACAACTGTTGTTGCCATGCCAAACACAACGCCGGTTATTGATAATCCGGACCGTGTAAATTATGTACACAATAAAGCAGAACAGCTTTCCGACATTCATGTGCTTCAGGCAGGGGCTATTACACAGGGAGAGGAAGGCGAACAGCTTTCCGATATTGAAGGAATGGTAAAAGCAGGAATTCCTGCGCTGTCTGAGGATGGAAAGTCAGTTATGAATACCAGACTCTGCAAAGAAGCGATGGAAGTAGCTAAGGAATTGAATGTTCCGATTTTTGCACACTGTGAGGACATTGACCTGCGTGGAGATGGCTGCATGAATGATGATGAGAATGCAAAGAGACTGGGATTACCAGGTATCTGCAATGCAGTAGAGGATGTGATCGCAGCAAGAGACATTCTTCTGGCAAGAGAGACAGGTGCAAAGCTTCATCTCTGTCACTGCTCCACAGAAGGCGTTGCCAAAATGATGGAAATTGTAAAGGAAGAAGGTCTGGATAATATCACAGCAGAGGTTTGCCCACATCACTTTATTCTTACTTCAGATGATATCAAATGTGACGATCCAAATTACAAAATGAACCCTCCTCTTCGCACAAAAAAAGATGTAGATGCACTGATCAGGGGGCTGAAAGATGGTTCTTTTAAAGTAATCAGTACAGACCATGCACCACATGCGGTACCTGAGAAGACCGGCTCAATCCGAAATGCAGCTTTCGGTATCGTAGGAATTGAGACAAGCTTTGCATTATCCTATACCGCACTGGTAGAAACCGGTATTCTTACAATTTCACAGCTGATCGAGAAAATGAGCTGGAATCCGGCGCAGATTCTCGGAAGTGACAGGGGAACCATCCAGAAAGGCCATCCTGCAGATATTGTCATCGCAGACATCGGCCATGAATACAAAATAGATAAAAATGAATTTGCTTCCAAAGGACGCAACACTCCATTTGACGGATGGAAAGTAAAAGGAAAGATTCTTTACACTATCTGCGATGGAAAAGTTGTGTATCAGAACGTATAAAATGATATCAGGGTCAAAAGACTTTTTGATCCTGACGTCATAAAATCAAGAGATAAATATTCAGGAGGAAAGACTCATGATCAACAAACTTATTGAAAAAATCCAGAAAACAAACGCTCCTATCGTTGTAGGACTGGATCCAATGCTTAACTATATTCCACAGCACATACAGCAGAAAGCATTTTCTGAACTGGGTGAGACATTAGAAGGCGCAGCAGAGGCAATCTGGCAGTATAATAAAGGAATCGTGGACGCAGTCAGTGATCTGATTCCGGCTGTAAAACCACAGATCGCCATGTATGAGCAGTTTGGTATTCCTGGATTAATGGCATACAAAAGAACAGTTGATTACTGCAAGGAAAAAGGTCTGGTGATTATCGGCGACATCAAACGTGGTGATATTGGATCTACATCCGCTGCATATGCAGTAGGACATCTTGGAAAAGTTCAGGTGGGAAGCAACAAAATCGCAGGATTTGACGAAGATTTCGCAACTGTAAACCCATATCTTGGATCAGACGGTGTGAAACCATTTATCGACGTATGCAAAGAAGAGAACAAAGGTATCTTTGTACTTGTAAAAACATCCAATCCGTCCAGTGGAGAATTCCAGGACAGAATCATTGACGGCCGTCCGCTTTATGAGTGGGTTGGTGAGAAAGTTGCCCAGTGGGGCGAAGAACATATGGGAAATGGCTACAGCTATGTAGGTGCTGTAGTAGGTGCAACTTATCCTGAAATGGGAAAAACACTCCGTAAGATCATGCCGAAAACATTTATCCTGGTACCTGGCTATGGGGCACAGGGTGGCAAAGGTGCAGATCTTGTACACTTCTTCAATGAAGATGGACTTGGTGCGATCGTTAACTCTTCCCGTGGAATTATCGCAGCTTACAAACAGGAGAAATATGCTTCCTTTGGTGAATTAAACTATGCAGATGCATCCCGTCAGGCAGTAAAAGATATGATTGAAGACATCAGCAGTGCTTTAAATAACCGCTAGGAGGCGCAGAATGAGCGAGAAAACAAGAGAAATCTGTACCATTGTAAGCCAGGAGAGCATCGGTGCAGGTATTTACAGTATGTGGATTCAGACCGATAAGATCGCAGTGGATGCGAAACCAGGTCAGTTTGTATCACTTTATACAAATGACAAATCTAAAATTCTCCCGAGACCGATCAGCCTTTGCGAGATTGATAAAGAAAATAAAAGACTTCATCTTGTTTACAGAGTAACCGGACCGGGAACCGGCACAGACGGATTTTCAAAACTGAAAGCCGGAGATACGATTCCGGTTCTCGGACCGCTTGGAAATGGTTTTCCGGTAGAGAAAGCACAGGGAAAGAATGTATTCCTTATGGGCGGTGGAATTGGTGTTCCTCCGATTCTGGAGCTGGCAAAGCAGATGAAATGTGAGAAGAAACAGATCGTTGCAGGATACCGCGACTGTCATACTTTCCTCAGGGAAGAGTTTGAGGCAGCAGGAACACTCTATATTGCTACAGAGGATGGCAGTGTAGGAACAAAAGGCAATGTCATGGATGCTATCAGAGAAAATGGTCTAAATGCAGATATTATCTATGCGTGCGGTCCTACTCCGATGCTCCGTGCGATCAAACAGTACGCAGAAGAAAATGAAATTGAATGCTATATTTCTCTGGAAGAACGTATGGCATGCGGGATTGGTGCCTGCCTTGCCTGTGTGTGCAAGTCCAAAGAGAAGGATGCACACAGCAATGTGCATAACAAGAGAATCTGTAAGGATGGCCCGGTATTTCTTTCTACGGAGGTGGAAATCTGATGGATATGAGTGTAAATATTGCCGGCATAGAGTGGAAAAATCCGGTAACAGTGGCATCCGGAACTTTTGGTTCAGGAGCAGAATTTGCTGATTATGTAGATATTAATAAACTCGGAGCAGTAACAACCAAAGGTGTGGCCAATGTTCCATGGGCAGGAAATCCTACTCCGCGTGTAGCAGAAGTTTACGGTGGTATGATGAATGCTATCGGTCTGCAGAACCCTGGCATTGACCTTTTTTGTGAGAGAGACATTCCGTTTCTGAAGCAGTATGATACAAAGATCATTGTCAATGTATGTGGTCATGCACCGGAAGAATATCTGGCAGTGGTAGAACGTCTGGCAGACCAGCCAATCGATATGATGGAGATTAATATTTCTTGTCCGAACGTAAATGCAGGTTTCCTTGCATTTGGACAGGACGCACATCATGTAGAAGAACTCACAGCCCAGATTAAAAGGATTGCAAAACAGCCGGTGATCATGAAACTGACACCGAATGTTACAGATATCACAGAGATTGCAAAGGGAGCAGAAGCCGGTGGAGCAGATGCGGTATCCCTGATCAATACTCTGACAGGTATGAAAATCGATATCAACAGAAAAACATTTGCACTTGCAAACAAGACAGGCGGTGTTTCCGGACCAATCGTGAAGCCAATCGCAGTCCGCATGGTATATCAGGTAGCCCAGGCAGTAAACATTCCAATCATCGGTATGGGCGGAATTTCCTGCGCAGAGGATGCTATCGAATTTATTCTTGCAGGAGCAAGCGCGGTATCTGTTGGTACAGCGAATTTCCATAATCCTGCAGTGACGATGGAGGTTATTGACGGAATCGAAGCATATATGAAGAAGAATGGATTTGATTCTGTCAAAGATATGGTTGGTATTGTAAAATAAAAATACTATTAAGTTCAAAAAACTTTATCGCGCAGATACGAATTGATTTTGGACTTAAAACCTTGGTATTAGTAGATTAATTGCAATAAATACAGGAGGCAGAACATAAGATGGAACAGTATAAACAGGAATTTATTGAATTTATGGTAGACAGTGAAGTACTGAAATTTGGAGAATTTACTCTTAAAAGTGGAAGAAAGTCTCCATTTTTCATGAATGCAGGTGGATATGTAACAGGTTCTCAGTTAAAGAAACTTGGCGAATACTATGCACATGCGATTCACGACAAATATGGCGATGATTTTGACGTACTTTTCGGACCGGCATACAAGGGAATTCCGTTAAGTGTTGTAACAGCTATCGCATTCAGCGAATTATACGGAAAAGAAATTCGTTATTGCTCAGACCGCAAGGAAGAGAAAGACCATGGTGCAGACAAGGGAAGTTTCCTTGGAAGTAAATTAAAAGATGGCGATCGTGTAGTTATGATCGAGGATGTAACCACATCCGGTAAATCTATGGAAGAAACAGTACCAAAGGTAAAAGGTGCGGCAAATGTAGAAATCGTTGGTCTGATGGTTTCTCTTGACCGTATGGAAGTTGGAAAAGGCGGCGTGAAGTGCGCACTTGATGAAGTGCATGACCTCTATGGCTTTGAGACAAATGCGATTGTTACCATGCAGGAAGTAATTGAACATCTTTACAACAAAGAGTACAAAGGAAAAGTAATCATTGACGATACTCTTAAAGCTGCGATTGATGCATATTATGAGCAGTACGGTGCAAAATAAATGAATAAATGTGCTTTGGTCTGCGATATACAGGCCTGACATGAAGGTGAGGATGACTATGAACGAAAAAATATATAAAACCATGTCTTCCACAGGAGCATGCAGTCTGGCAGTCGGAATCATTGTACTGACAACAGGAATCGTAACGGGGATTATGATGATCGTAAGCGGTGCAAGACTGCTGAAAAAGAAATCAGATATATTGATATAAAAGACCGCATAAACCACATGGGGAAATTTTTCGAACTGTCTGTATCAGACCGGGAAATTGCACTATGTGGTTTTTCAGTCAGAAACAGGAGAAAACATTGAAGAAAGAAACAAAGCATATCATACGGACACTGGGAACGGTTCTGTTTATCCTGTATGTTCTGGCACTGATTTATTTCCTTTTCTTTTCAGAAGGATATGGAAGAGTAGCAATGGAAGAACGGGAATACAGGTATAATCTGATTCCGTTTGTTGAAATACGACGTTTTTTGGTGTATAGAAAACAGCTGGGATTTCTGGCGGTCTTTACAAATCTTTTTGGAAATGTGATAGGCTTTCTGCCCTTTGGATTTATACTGCCGGTTATTTTGGAGAGAATGAGAAGCGGATGGCTGATTATACTGGCAGGATTTGGACTTAGTGTTACAGTGGAAGTAATCCAGCTTATTACCAAAGTCGGATGTTTCGATGTAGATGACATGATACTTAATACAGCGGGGGCAGCGCTGGGATATCTGCTTTTTTTTATCTGCGATCACCTGAGGAGAAAGATTTATGGCAAAAAGATATAGATATGCATTTACAAAGAAAAAGGAAGCGCAGAAGGGTAAGTTGTCGACCTGTCTGGCGGCAGCTTCCCTGCTTTTATTTGTGATTGCAGTTTTGCTGTCCTTTTTTTTGAAGGGAAAATTTGGATACATTGTAGGCGGTGTCAGTCTTTGTGCGATGTTGCTGTCCATATATGGATTCACAATGGGGCTTAAGAGTTTCTCGGAAGAAAACAGGACACATCGCACAAGCATGATTGGGTCTATTGCAAATGGAATAATAATGATTAGCTGGCTTGGAATTTTCCTGATGGGAATTTCAGGCTGAAAGACAAAAAGGAGGGGAATAATTTGGACGAATGGGTTATGGAACGATATGAACTGGCAAAAGAAAGAATTGCCCAGATACCGCAGGAAACAATCGTGGAAGAGCCATATCGTGATTTCTTTGTAAAAGAAGCTGCGTTTTTACAGCAGATCATCACTGTAATGGATAATGGAACGCAGGGAAAAAACTTTGTAGAACTGAAAGTGCAGAATCATGAATTATACCAGGATATCCTGCCGCAGAACTATGAGAATTCTTATGGAAATCCAGCCTATGCACAGAAGATGCTGGGAGAATACGGAAAGGTATTTACATTCCTGTATACAGAACTTCATGGTGGGATTGCCTATGCTTTTGAAAAGAAAGCATGGGATCTTACGGTTATACTGGAACTGTTTCTGGAAATCTATTCCGCATTTGCGCAGGAGGAAATTCCTACTGAGAAACAGGTGAAGGAGATTCTTGTCTCTTATGTAAATGATTATTGCCAGGATATGGTAGAAGAGCGTATCAGAGAAGCGATTGATCCTGAAAATAACTTCATAGTGAAATTAATCATGGAATCTGATCTGAATGATTTAAGCTATCTGTATCAGCCAGGTGAGTATGTTTCAGAGAATGAGCTGAAAACAGCAGAGTTTATGAATTCCCTTTCTCAGAAAGAAATTGATGATATGGCACGTACCTATACAGAAGGATACCGTATCGGTTTTATTACAGGAAGAAAAGATATTACCAGGAAAAAGACCGTTAATATCCGCTATCATCTGGGGTTTGAGCGTATGGTAAAAGCTGCTATCTGTCAGTTTGAAGAGATGGGACTTAAAGCAGTGATCTATCGTCATGCGCTTCATGCAGTAAACAGACGTAACCAGTTCAGAAGTGGATTTACAGGTGGAGTTGCGAACCCGCAGTTTGATTACGACCACAGACAGGACTGTGCGTTATTTATGGATTCTGATTTCGTGAAACGCAAACTTCGCGCAATGCAGACATCCTATGATGAATATGCGGAACTGGCAGCGGTACATGGTGGACCGGCGGTAATCGAGACATTTGGTGAAATTCCATTTTCACCGGTAAGCAAACCGGAGAGCTGGACTTTCACAGAGACACAGCAGAAACTGCAGCTGGAACTGGATAATGAATCCAGCCAGATCACAAACCGCTATATCAAAGGTGATGAGAGAAGTTTTACGATTATTGCATATCCGGTGCCTGAAATCGGAGAAAATTTCCCTGAGATTTTCCGTGAGATCGTGAAAATCAATACACTGGATTACAAAAAATATCAGAAGATCCAGCAGACGATCATTGACACTCTTGACACCTGTGAATGGGTAGAAATCAAGGGAAAGGGAGAGAATGAGACAGATCTGCTCATTCATCTTCATACCTTGACAGATCCGAAGACACAGACAAATTTCGAAAACTGCGTGGCGGATGTGAATATTCCGTTAGGTGAAGTGTTCACTTCTCCTGTGCTTGCAGGAACCGGTGGAATGCTGCATGTTTCCAAGGTGTATCTGAATGGATTGCAGTTCAGAGATTTGAAACTGGTATTTGACTGCGGACAGGTTATTGATTACAGCTGCTCCAATTTTGAGACAGAGGAAGAGAACCGCAAATATATCGAGGATAACATCCTGTTCCATCATCCGAAGATTGCAATGGGAGAATTTGCAATCGGAACGAATACGACAGCTTATGTGGCCGCACACAAATATGACATCGCGGATAAACTTCCGATTCTTATCGCAGAGAAGATGGGACCGCATTTTGCGGTAGGAGATACCTGCTACAGCTGGGAAGAGGATACTCCGGTTTATAATCCTGATGGAAAAGAAATCATTGCAAGAGACAATGAGATTTCTGAGATGAGAAAAGATGATGTCAGCCTTGCTTATTATGGATGCCACACAGATATCACGATCCCGTATGATGAACTGGGAAGTATCCGAACTATTGATGATGAGGGTGAAATGACAGCAATCATCGAAGACGGAAGGTTTGTACTGCCGGGAACAGAAGCACTCAATGAACCGTTTGGGGATGAATAATAGTCAATAAAAAAATTATTAGTTCATCAAAATATTTCTTTGCTCCAATATTATTGACAGAAAAAGGGAATCTTAGTAGAATCTACGGTTAGAGAGGGTTTTGAAAAAATCTTTTCTAACCGTACTTTTTTTATCAATAAGAATAAAATGTGAGTCTCCGACGGGTATAACCATATCTGTCAGAGGATACTTGAGAAGAAAAGGAGAATAATCATGGCAAAAGTAGGAATTGTGATGGGCAGCGACTCAGATATGCCGATCATGAGCAAAGCAGCAGACATTCTGGAGAAACTGGGAATTGATTATGAGATGAAGATCATTTCCGCACACAGGGAACCGGATGTCTTTTTTGAATACGCAAAAACAGCAGAAGAAAAAGGCTTTAAAGTAATTATCGCAGGTGCCGGAATGGCAGCACATCTGCCAGGAATGTGCGCGGCAATCTTCCCGATGCCGGTTATCGGAATTCCTATGCACACAACTTCCCTTGGAGGAAGAGATTCCCTTTATTCCATCGTACAGATGCCATCAGGAATCCCGGTTGCAACAGTAGCTATCAACGGCGGTGTAAACGCAGGACTTCTGGCAGCTAAGATCCTTGCAACTTCAGATGCAGAACTTCTTGCAAAGTTAAAAGCTTACAGCCAGGAATTAAAAGAACAGGTAGAAGCAAAAGACGCCAGATTACAGGAAGTCGGATGCAAAAATTACTAAAAAATAATTACTACACACGAAGTGAACGGTAATAGAAAATAATCTGAAATTGAGAGTAGAAGACGGAGGATAATTATGGATTACAAGACCGCTGGAGTAGATATTGAAGCAGGATATAAATCAGTAGAGCTGATGAAAGAACATGTAAAGAGAACCATGCGCGAAGAAGTGCTCGGAGGTCTGGGTGGATTTTCCGGAGCATTTTCCCTTGCTAAGATCAAAGAAATGGAAGAGCCGGTACTCTTATCCGGTACAGACGGATGTGGAACAAAGGTAAAACTTGCGATGGTCATGGACAAACATGATACCATCGGAATTGATGCAGTTGCCATGTGTGTCAATGATATCGCATGTGCAGGCGGAGAACCATTATTCTTCCTTGACTATATTGCATGTGGAAAGAACTATCCGGAGAAAATCGCAGCTATTGTAGGCGGTGTGGCTGAAGGATGTGTGCAGTCTGATGCAGCTCTCATCGGTGGTGAGACAGCAGAACATCCGGGATTAATGCCGGAAGATGAATACGACCTGGCTGGTTTTGCAGTAGGTGTCTGCGATAAGAAAGATATGATCACAGGAGAAGATTTAAAAGCCGGAGATGTCCTGATCGGTATGGCTTCCACTGGCGTTCACAGCAACGGTTTCTCACTTGTCCGTAAAGTATTTGATATGACAAAAGAATCCCTTGATACTTACTATGATGAACTTGGAACAACACTTGGTGAAGCTCTTCTTGCCCCGACAAGAATCTATGTAAAAGCATTAAAGAGCATCAAAAATGCAGGTGTCCGCGTACATGCATGCAGCCATATCACAGGTGGCGGTTTCTATGAAAACATTCCGCGTATGCTCAAAGATGGTACACGTGCAGTAGTAGAGAAGAACAGCTATCCGGTGCTTCCGATCTTCAAACTCCTTGCAGAGAAAGGTAACATTGAAGAACAGATGATGTACAACACCTACAACATGGGACTCGGAATGGTTCTTGCCGTAGATGCAGCAGATGTTGATAAAACAATGGAAGCAATCAAAGCAGCAGGCGATACTCCATATGTAGTCGGACGTATCGAAGCAGGTGAAAAAGGAGTGGCTTTATGTTAAAAGTCGGTGTACTGGTTTCAGGAGGCGGCACAAATCTGCAGGCCATCCTGGATGCCATTGACAGTGGAAAGATCACAAATGCAGAAGTATCTCTGGTCATCAGCAACAACCCAAATGCTTATGCGCTGGAGAGAGCGAAGAACCATAACATAGAAGCCGTATGTATTTCTCCGAAACAGTATGAAAGCAGAGAAGAATTTCACAAAGCACTTCTGGAAAAGCTGAAAGAGAGTGGCGTAGAGCTTATCGTTCTGGCGGGATTCCTCGTAGCAATCCCGCCGATGATCGTGGAAGCATATCCAAATAAGATCATTAATATCCATCCGTCACTGATTCCGTCTTTCTGCGGAGTTGGTTATTACGGACTTCATGTGCATGAGAAAGCGTTAGCAAGAGGGGTTCGTGTTACAGGCGCTACGGTACATTTCGTTGATACTGGCACAGATACCGGTCCGATTATTCTTCAGAAAGCAGTGAAGATTAAATCTGATGACACTCCGGAAGTTCTCCAGAGACGTGTCATGGAGAAAGCAGAGTGGAAAATTCTTCCTAAGGCAATCAATCTCATTGCCAATGGCAAGGTGAAGGTTGTGGATGGAAGAGTGGAAATAGAAGAATACGATACGGAAGAGTAGATACAAAAAGGAGCGGCAAGATAAAATGAAAGTCTTAATTGTAGGCAGCGGCGGCAGAGAACATGCGATTGCATGGAGTGTTTCAAAAAGCCCGAAAGTAGATAAAATTTATTGTGCACCTGGAAATGCAGGAATCGCAGAGCTTGCAGAATGTGTAGATATCGGTGCAATGGAATTTGAGAAACTTGCTGATTTTGCACAGGAAAAAGAAATCGATCTTACGATCATTGGCATGGATGATCCGCTGGTCGGTGGTGTCGTAGATGTATTTGAGGCCCGCGGTCTGAAAGTATTCGGACCAAGAAAGAACGCTGCGATCCTTGAGGGATCTAAAGCTTTCTCGAAAGATTTAATGAAGAAATATAATATCCCGACAGCAGCATATGAGAATTTTGATGATCCTGAGAAAGCACTGGAATATCTCCGCACGGAAGCCAGATTTCCAATTGTTCTGAAAGCAGATGGTCTTGCACTCGGCAAGGGAGTGCTGATCTGCAAGGATTTGAAAGAGGCAGAAGACGGCGTAAAAGAGATCATGGAAGATAAGAAATTCGGAAATGCCGGAAATACTATGGTCATTGAAGAATTTATGACAGGACGTGAAGTCTCTGTGTTATCATTTGTAGATGGAAAAACTATCCGTACAATGACATCCGCACAGGATCACAAACGTGCTCAGGACGGTGATCAGGGATTGAATACTGGCGGAATGGGAACTTTCTCCCCAAGTCCGTTCTATACAGAAGAAGTAGATGAATTCTGCAGGAAATATGTATATCAGCCGACAGTAGATGCAATGGCTGCAGAAGGGCGCCCATTTAAGGGAATCATTTTCTTTGGTCTTATGCTTACCGCAGATGGCCCGAAGGTATTGGAATATAATGCACGCTTCGGAGATCCGGAAGCACAGGTAGTCCTGCCACGTATGAAGAATGATATCATTGAAGTAATGGAAGCTTGCGTAAATGGAACACTGGACCAGGTAGACCTTCAGTTCGAGGATAATGCAGCAGTGTGCGTAGTACTTGCAAGTGATGGATATCCTGTGAAATATGAAAAAGGTATCCCAATGTACGGCTTTGAAAATTTCAAAGGCAAAGACGGATATTACTGCTTCCACGCAGGAACCAAACTGAAAGACGGTCAGATTGTTACTAATGGTGGCCGTGTTCTGGGAATTACTGCGACAGGCAAAGATTTAAAAGAAGCAAGAAAGAATGCATATGAAGCTACAGAGTGGATTACATTCGCAAATAAATATATGCGCCATGATATTGGAAAAGCAATTGATGAAGCATAAAAAATATTGATGTTTAAAAATAAACAGGAGACAAGGCTGGGATAAAAGTCCCATTCTTGTCTCCTGTTTTATGGTTGGCAGATACTTCTTCTGTCCAAAATGATCTCGATGTAATATTTTTTGAAAGAACGATAGAATCCACATAAATTATTTTGCATAAATAATACGAGCGATTTCCTTTACTTTTCATGCAATCTGTTATAAAATAGAAAAGTGCTGTAAAGCAAAGTTACAGATTGAGATGAATTGTAACGTAGCAGAAACAGCAAGGAGAAAGTTACTGTTCAGCATATGCACAGTAATGGGAGAAATATTATGAACAGGAAAAGTCAGAAAGAGATTCAGGTGACGACACATATGGTGCGCCAGTTTCTGCAGGAGAATGAAGATACCGGTTATCGGGATTTTCACAGCAATCTTCTGCCGGGTGTGGATAATGTTATGGGAATCAGACTTCCGGTGTTGCGAAAATTTGCAAAGCAGCTTTCTGGTATGGACTGGCAGGAATGGTTTGAACAGGCGGATGACCAGTGGTATGAAGAAACGATGCTTCGCGGATTGGTGAGTGCTTATGCAAAGATGGAATGCAAAGAACGCTTAACATATGTGGCAAAATTTGTGCCGGACATTAATAACTGGGCAGTATGCGATTGCTTTTGCAGTACATTAAAAGATGCAGATAAATACCAGACAGAATACTGGGATTTTATTGAAACGTATTTTACTTCGAATAAAGAATACGAAGCAAGATTTGCGGCAGTCATGCTTCTGGGACATTTTGTGAAGCGTGAATATTTGAAAGAGAGTATCAGACGTCTGGAGAGTATCACTCAGCAGGGATATTATGCAAAGATGGCAGTGGCGTGGGCAATATCTGTATATTTTGCGGCATTTCCGGATGAGATGCTGACATACTTGCAGGACGGTCACAAACTGGATGAATTTACATATAAGAAATCACTACAGAAGATCACAGAGTCTTATCGTGTTGATAAGGAAATGAAAAAGATCATAAAAGAAATGAGACAGAGAGGATAAAATAATGGGAATCAGCAAAGAAGAAGCAATCAAGGAATTACAGAACAGAGAGACAGTATTTGTTGCATACTCACAGGCTACCAAACTGCCATATGTGAAATGTGACGAAGAGACTTATAATGACCAGGCATGGATTTTTTCCACAGAAGAGGGAATCAAGGAATTCGGCAAAAAGATGATTGAAGATAAGATTCTTCTTATGGGAATGAGATTTTCCAAGAAAGATTATCCAAGATTATATGGTACTTTTTATGCCATTGGTGTTAACACTGTTGTATGGGTAGACGGTGAAGATAAGATTGAGATTGATCTTCCTGATATTGCAAAACAGGCTGATATGAGCAAAATTGAGCCGGCCAAGAGACCACTTCTCAATCCGACACTTGAACTTTCCGGTATTTATTTTGTACAGGAACTTCGCCGCCCGGTAGAGAAAGACCAGCATGGAAATATCCGCGAACTTGAGGAAGAGCTGATCGTGAACCTTAAAAAATCAGAATATCTGGTTGCCATGAATGTAGATCCGGAAGATCCGAAGAAGATCAACATTCCATATCTGAAGAATAAAAAAGGTGACATTCTTCAGCCGGTATTTACTGATGTCATGGAACTCGAGAAATTTACCAAAGGTCAGAAACTCCGTATTGCAAAAGTACCATTTGCAAAACTTCCGGAACTGATGATTGACAAGGCAATGGCTTATGCAGTTAATCCATTAGGATTCAACCTTATTCTGAATAAAGAACAGTTGAACAAGATTATTGGACTGAAATAATCTGGACAGAGTATCTGAAGAAATTTAGAAAACAGTAAGGCAAAATATAAAGAGGTGTATATCATGTGAAATAGAATACATGATGTACACCTTTTATGATTGCAAAAAATGTTGGTTTGTGCTAGGATATGTGTAACACAAAAAGGAGAAAAAACCATATGATGATTGAAATAGATTTCAGCAGTGATGAAGCCATTTACATCCAGCTGACTAATCAGATTATCATGGGAATTGCTACGTCAAGGCTGCAGGAAGGTGATGCTTTACCATCTGTAAGGCAGCTTGCAGATACAGTAGGAATTAATATGCACACAGTAAATAAGGCATATTCACTGTTAAGGCAGGAGGGATTTGTAACTATCGACCGCAGACGTGGTGCAGTGATTTCCATTGATGTAAATAAACGTAAAGCGTTAGAAGAACTGAAACAGAATCTCATGGTGGCTCTTGCGAAAGGATGCTGTAAGAGTGTGACCAGAGAGGAAGTACATCAGCTTATTGACGAAATTTTTGATGACTATAATAAAGACAGATAGGAGACGACATGGAGAGACAATTTACCAGACAGGCAGAGAATGCCCTTAAACTGGCAAAGACGACAGCGAAGTCTTGTGGACACGGGTATATCGGAACAGAACATCTTCTGGCAGGTCTTTTAAAGGAACCGGAGGGTACTGCGGGAAAAGTACTGCAGGAATTTAATGTAGAAGAAGAAAAGCTTATGGAGCTGATCAGCCAACTGATTGCTCCGGCACAGGGAGATACTGTTGTAGAAGAAAAGGATCCACAGTATAGCCCGAGATCAAAGAGAATCATTGAGCAGGCGCAGGAAGATGCAGAGAGCATGGAATGCGTCTGCGGAACAGAGCATCTGTTGCTTGCACTTCTGAAAGAGACAGACTGCGTAGCTACCAGACTGTTGTTTACAATGGGAGTAAATATCCAGAAACTTTTTGCTGCGATTCTGACAGCGATGGGATTTGATAATGATACGATTGCAGAGGAATTTCAGTATGCAAAGAATGCAAGAAATAAAAAGATGACAAGCACCCCTACTCTGGATCAATACAGCCGCGATCTGACACAGCTTGCCGCAGAAGGAAAGCTTGACCCAGTAGTAGGACGTGATAAAGAGATTACCAGACTTATCCAGATTCTGAGCAGAAGAACTAAGAACAATCCATGTCTGGTTGGTGAGCCGGGAGTTGGTAAAACAGCTATCGTTGAAGGGCTTGCTCAGCGTATTGTCATGGGAATGGTTCCTGATACAGTGAAAGATAAACGTCTTGTTGTTCTGGATCTTTCCGGTATGGTTGCGGGAAGCAAGTACAGAGGTGAATTTGAGGAACGTATCAAGAATGTGATTCAGGAAGTGAAGGAACATCAGGGGATTCTTCTGTTTATTGATGAAATCCATACCATTATCGGGGCTGGAGGAGCTGAGGGTGCGCTGGATGCATCAAATATTCTGAAACCATCTCTGTCCAGAGGTGAGATTCAGCTTATCGGAGCAACGACTCTTGAAGAATACCGCAAACATATTGAGAAAGATGCGGCACTGGAACGAAGATTTCAGCCGGTAACAGTGGAAGAACCATCTGCAGAAGAGACAATAGAGATTCTTAAGGGACTTCGCCCATATTATGAGAAACACCATGGAGTGAAGATCGAAGAAGAGGCCCTTGAGGCAGCAGTGAAAATGTCTCAGAGATATATCAATGACCGTTTCCTTCCGGATAAGGCTATCGATATCATTGATGAGTCAGCATCCAAGGTCCAGCTTGCAGGTTATCAGTCAGCACCAGAACTGGAAGCATATGAAATGGAACTTAACGAGCTTCGCGAGGAAAAAGAGCAGGCAGTTAAGACGGCAGATATTGAACGTGCCAGAAAAGCGCAGATCCGCCAGAACGAAGTAGAAGCCGAGATGGAGAAAATCCGTATTAAGACAGAGCGCAGAAATAAGAGAAAAAAACTGGTCGTAAATGAAGCTGCTGTCGCAGAAACTATTTCCGACTGGACGAAAATACCGCTTCAGCGTCTGACAGAAGGAGAAACCAAACGTCTTGCACGTCTTGAAAAAGAGCTTCATAAACGAGTGATTGGACAAGATGAAGCAGTAAAAGCTGTTGCACAGGCAGTGAAGCGAGGAAGAGTAGGACTTAAAGATCCGAACCGTCCGATTGGTTCATTCCTTTTTCTTGGACCGACAGGTGTTGGTAAGACAGAGCTTTCCAAAGCTCTTGCAGAGGCAGTATTTGGCAGTGAGCAGGCAATGATCAGGGTTGACATGTCTGAATATATGGAGAAACACAGCGTCTCCAAACTGATTGGATCTCCTCCGGGATATGTAGGCTATGAAGAGGGTGGACAGCTCAGCGAGAAAGTCCGCAGAAATCCATATAGTGTACTGCTTTTTGATGAAATTGAGAAAGCTCATCCGGATGTATTTAACATTCTTCTTCAGGTATTGGATGATGGTCATATCACAGATGCACAGGGTAGAAAGGTAGACTTTAAACAGACGATTATTATCATGACATCTAATGCAGGTGCGCAGGCAATCATGGAGCCGAAACGTCTGGGATTCATGTCAAATAATGATGAGAAGAAGGACTATGAACGGATGAAAGGCGGTGTAATGGAAGAAGTACGCCGTATCTTCAAACCAGAATTCCTCAACCGAATTGATGATATCATGGTATTCCATGTATTAAATAAAGAAGATATCCGTAAGATCGTAACTCTGCTTCTTAAGGCATTGGAGAAACGATGCGCAGAGCAGATGGATATTCAGCTTTCTGTAACAAATGCAGTGAAAGATTTTATTGCAGATAAAGGTTCTGACAACAAATACGGTGCCCGTCCACTTCGCCGCGCAATCCAGAGCAGAATCGAGGATGCACTTGCAAATGAGATTCTGGAAGGCAAAGTTAAACATGGAGACCATGTACAGGTGAAACTTTATAAGAATGAGATTATGTTTGAAGTGAAGGAACTGTGAGAATCCAAATAGTACGATACTTGTGAATTGTGAAATTAGTATAAAAAAACCAGTGAGCCACTGGTCAAAAAGGTGAATTTATTATATAATAACCACATAAAATGTCGGGAAAGGTACAGTGATGATGAAAACTGTATCAATGCCGGTGAATAAAACGGCGGGGACGGCAAACAAAAGAGTCTTAGGAGGACATAGGGAAATGGCAGTAGTAAAAGAATTAATCCGCACAGAAGAGAATGGAGCAATCAGCTTTGGTGATTATGAGCTTGCACAGAAGTCTAAATTATCAGATTACCAGCATCAGGGCGATATGTATAAAGTAAAAACTTTTAAGGAGATTACCAAGCTCGAGAGAAACGGAATGTTCGTTTACGAATCAGTTCCGGGAACAGCAGTGTTTAACCTTACACAGAGAGAAGCGCAGATGGACTTCCATGTAGAAGGACCGGAAGATGCACAGATCACAGTAGAGATGGAACCGGACACAGAGTATGAGGTATTTATCGAGCAGGCAAGCACTGGCAAGATGAAGACAAACCTTGGCGGTAAACTTTCCTTTAGTGTAGAACTTGGAAATGCTGCAAGAGTAGAAGTAAAAATTGTAAAATGCTAAAAAATAAAAAGACTGTATATTTTTGTCAGGAATGCGGATATGAATCTGCGAAATGGATGGGGCAGTGTCCGGGCTGTAAGGCATGGAATACTTTTGTGGAGGAGACAGTTTCCACTAAGAAATCCTCATCTTCTGGCATAACGAAATCATCAGAAAAAAGGCAGGAACCGGTGATCCTTAAAGACATCAGCCTGTCAGAAGATGAACGGCAGACAACTCAGATTGGTGAACTTGACAGGGTGCTGGGCGGCGGTATCGTCCCCGGCTCCCTTGTTTTAGTGGGAGGAGATCCTGGAATTGGTAAATCAACACTGCTTTTACAGGTATGCAGAAATCTTGCAGAAAAGCAGATTTCTGTTCTCTATATTTCCGGGGAGGAATCTCTGAGACAGATTAAACTCAGGGCGAACAGAATCGGACAGTTTAATGATAAAATGCAGCTTTTATGCGAGACAAACCTGGAAGTAATCCGTGAGGTGATTGAGCGTAAGAAACCGGATGTAGTGGTAATCGACTCGATTCAGACGATGTTTCATGAAGATGTAAGTTCAGCGCCGGGAAGTGTTTCTCAGGTGCGGGAATCTACCAATATTCTGATGCAGATCGCGAAAGGAATGGGTGTCTCCATTTTTATTGTTGGACATGTGACGAAAGAGGGAAACGTGGCAGGACCGAGAGTTTTGGAACACATGGTAGATACCGTGTTGTATTTCGAGGGGGATCGTCATGCCTCTTATCGTATTCTGCGTGCTGTTAAGAATCGTTTTGGCTCTACCAATGAAATTGGTGTGTTTGAGATGTGCAATACAGGGCTGGAAGAAGTGAAGAATCCATCAGAATTTTTGTTGAATGGCAGACCGGAGGATGCTTCAGGCTCTGTTGTGGCATGTTCAATGGAAGGAACTCGTCCAATTTTAGTGGAGATTCAGGCACTTGTTTGCCAGAGTAATTTTGGAATTCCGCGAAGAACTGCGGTGGGAACCGATTTTAACAGAGTGAATCTTCTTATGGCAGTGCTTGAAAAAAAGGTTGGAATTCATCTGGCTTCGTCGGATGCTTATGTAAATATTGCGGGTGGAATGAAGATGACAGAACCGGCGATCGATCTGGGAATCTGCCTTGCAATCGTTTCGAGTGCAAAGGATATTGTGATTCCGGATAATGTGATGGTATTTGGCGAAATTGGTCTGAGTGGAGAGATTCGTGCTGTCAGTATGGCAGGGCAGCGTGTGCAGGAAGCTAAGAAACTGGGGTTTGAGACAGTGATGCTTCCGGAAGTATGTAAATCTTCGGTTGCTAAGATAGATGGAATTAATCTGGTTTATGTGTCGCAGATTCGTGATGCGATCAGTTATATTATGAGAAAATAAATCATTATCCAATGTGTCGTAAAGTTCCATGTTTTGAATATAGGGAGTTTCAAGGCGCGAAAGAATGATTGAGAAAGGGTCAGGAGTTATGACGGGCAAAATTGATACAGTAATATTTGATATGGATGGAGTGATTTTTGACTCTGAAACACTTGTGCTTCGTTCGTGGAAAGAGGTAGCGGAACGTCATGGAATTGAGAATGTTGAGGCAGCATGCCATGAGTGTCTGGGTACGAATAGTGTTGTAAGCAAGGAGATTTTTCTGAAGCATTATGGTCAGGATTTTTCTTATGATGAGTATAAAGCGGAGATGGCAGAAGTGTTTTTTAGCCATGCTTCTGGTGGCAGACTGGCTAAGAAGCCGGGGGTTGAGGAGCTTTTAAAGTATCTTAAGGAGAATGGATTTAAGGTTGGACTTGCCAGTTCAACGCAGGAGGCGACGGTGCGCAGACAGATTTCTGAGGGCGGGCTGCTTGTATATTTTGATCAGATTATTGGTGGAGATATGGTGAAACGTAGTAAACCGGAGCCGGATATTTTTCTGGAGGCGTGTAGAAGACTTGGTTCTAAAGCTGAAAATTGTTATGTGATTGAGGATTCTTATAATGGAATCAGAGCGGCGCATGCGGCGGGGATGCATCCGATTATGGTGCCAGATCTGAAGGAGCCGACGGAGGAGATGAGAGTGTTGGCGGAGAAAATATTGGGGTCGTTGTATGAAGTTAAAAAGTATATTAAGTGAAAGTTAAGGTACGCCAAGCCCGTCAGATCATTCCTGGCGGGCTTGGCTGGTTATTGGTAGTGGAAAAGTGGCGGTGGGAAGCTGCTCATTAATAGATTGACTTTCTTATAGGTGAAAAAGGAATAGGTGGGTAGATAAGATAAATGGAAAGGGGAAAATAAAAAAGTTTGTCAAATTATGAAATTAACTGTTGACAGGGGCTGCTTTCGGTGTTATATTAGTTGAGCTGTCAGAAATAATTGTTTTTTGAAAAGAGACAATTTAAGATAATTTCTGAAAGAAAAAAAGAAATTAAAAAAGTGCTTGACAACTTAAAATGAATATGTTAAAGTAATCAAGTCGCTTGAACAGAGCCGACAATCACAGTTCAGAAGAACAGTTCCGAAATCCGGAAGAGTTCGAAAAACTTTGAAAAAACTTGAAAAAAGTTCTTGACAAAGAAAAAGAGATGTGATAAAGTAAACAGGCTGTCGAAAGACAGACAACCTTGATAACTAAACAGTGAAACACATACGATTCTCGAAAATTCTTTACATTTTTAAGAACGGTTGAATAAA